>CAYYWN010000444.1:0-431 GCA_964474485.1 uncultured Clostridium sp.
TTTAAATACCAGGAGGTGTAAATTTTAATGGCAAGAATATCAGGTGTTGACCTACCAAAAGAAAAAAGAATAGAAATAGGTCTAACTTATATATATGGAATAGGAAATTCAAGAGCTAAAAAACTGTTAAAAGAAACTGGCATTAATGCTGATACTAGGGTGAGAGATCTTAGTGAAGAAGAAGTTAATGTTATAAGAGATTATATAAACAAGAACTTAAAAGTTGAGGGAGATCTTAGAAGAGAAGTTGCCCTTAATATAAAGAGATTAGTTGAAATTGGATGCTATAGAGGAATAAGACATAGAAAAGGTCTTCCAGTAAGAGGACAAAAAACAAAAACTAATGCTAGAACAAGAAAAGGTCCAAAGAGAACTATAGCTAATAGAAAGAAATAGTAAGGAGGTAGAGTAATGGCAGCACAAAAGGTTAA
>CAYYWN010000444.1:441-1979 GCA_964474485.1 uncultured Clostridium sp.
CGCAGCACACATAAAGTCAACGTTCAATAACTCAATAGTTACTTTAACTGACGCAGCTGGAAATGCTTTATCATGGTCTAGTGCAGGTGCTTTAGGATTCAGAGGATCAAGAAAGAGTACACCATTTGCAGCACAAATGGCAGCAGAAACAGCTGCAAAAGTTGCAATGGAGCACGGCTTAAAGAGTGTTGAAGTTTATGTTAAAGGACCAGGATCAGGAAGAGAAGCAGCTATAAGATCATTACAAGCAGCTGGAATTGAAGTTACATTAATTAAAGATGTTACCCCAATACCACATAATGGTTGTAGACCACCAAAGAGAAGAAGAGTTTAGTATAAGTAACAGGAGGTGTAATTAATGGCAAGATATACTGAAGCTACCTGCAGATTATGCAGAAGAGAAGGTATGAAACTATTTCTTAAGGGAGATAGATGCTATACAGATAAATGTGCGTTTGCGAGAAGAGCATATGCTCCAGGACAACACGGACAAAGTAGAAAGAAAGTATCCAACTACGGATTACAATTAAGAGAAAAGCAAAAAGCTAAAAGAATATATGGCGTATTAGAAAAACAATTTAGAACATATTACGAAAAAGCAGATAAGCAAAGAGGAATAACAGGTGAAAATCTATTAAGATTACTAGAAATGAGATTAGACAATGTAGCTTTTAGATTTGGATACGGAGCTTCAAGAACAGAAGCTAGACAATTAGTTACTCATGGACATTTCTTAGTAAACGGAAGTAAGGTAGATATTCCATCTTACCAAGTTTCAGTAAATGATGTTGTATCTATCTGTGATAAAAGCAAGGCTACTGAGAAATTCAAAGTATTTGCTGAAAACCCAAAAACTTTACCAAATTGGTTAACAGCAAATCCAGAAAATTTTGAAGGAACAGTTATTGCTGAACCATCAAGAGAAGATATAGACGCTCCTATAAACGAAACATTAATAGTTGAGTTATATAGTAAGTAATAGTCTAATAGTCTGCTAGATATAGAAAAATCAATTTAGTAGATATAGAATCAGTTGCCCTCATATAAGGTTGCCATTTAAAAAACAAGGAGGGTTTGCCAATGTTAGAAATCGAAAAGCCTAAAATTGAGTGTATAGAAATTAGCGAAGATGAAAGTTATGGTAAATTTGTTGTAGAACCTCTAGAGAGAGGATACGGTATAACTCTTGGGAATGCTTTAAGAAGAATATTAATATCTTCACTACCTGGTGTTGCAGCTAGGTATGTAAAGATAGATGGTGTACTTCATGAATTCTCAACAGTTCCAGGTGTTAAAGAAGACGTAACAGAATTAATATTAAACATTAAATCTCTTGCTCTTAAAATGACAGGCGAGGGGCCTAAGACTATATATATAGATGCAAAGGGACCTTGTGAAGTAACTGCTGGAGATATAAAAACTGATAGCGATATAGAGGTTGTTAATAAAGATCTACATATAGCAACCCTGGATGATAACGCAAGATTATACATGGAGATTATAGTTGGAAGAGGAAGAGGTTATGTTTCACAAAATAA
>CAYYWN010000445.1:0-1975 GCA_964474485.1 uncultured Clostridium sp.
ACCATACCAGTCCCCCCAAACTCCTTTAGTCATACCCATCGTTAAAAACGCTGTGTATAATCCATAGGCAAGTCCTGAAAATAAAGCTAGAGATATACCCCTTTTAAAGAAATTACTTTGTAAATTCTTTCTTGCCGAAACTGCTTCTACACTTGCCGTTTTTGAAACTTCAACCATAAAATAAAACCCCCTTCAATAAAAATAATTTATATATTAATTTATTAATAAAATATATACCCTATCCAAACTTACCTTCCTAGAAAGGTTTTTCTTGTAATACTAATATTGGCTTGTGATTGTTATAATTTTTTCATTTAATCCCTAAACTATGTTAATAACTTTTCAATTCATATCTACCAGATAAATTATAATCCTTTCCCTATGGGTCAAAGTCAATAAATATATCTCTAAATATTTAAACAAATCTTAAATCATAATAAACCAACGTGAAATTTACTAAATTAACTAGAAATTATAATCATGTTTAAGTCGACTCATACCAAGGCTTATACCCTATATAAATATAAATTTAATTTTCACAAAAATAAAAAAAGATATAACTTTAATTTAATTATATCTTTTTTGTAAAATACACTTTTTCATTTAATAATATTATGAACTTTATGTGCTTTCTCTTAATTACCTTGCATACTCTACCCTAAGGTCAACGTTTTCACCGTTGTAAATTTAACCTTTTCTCTTAACTCTAATTAAAATCTCTGTTACAAATTTATCTATATTGTTGGTTGTCCAATAATCGGTTACATATCTTTCATAGGATTCCTCACTACATATATAACCATGATCTTTTGCCCATTCCTCCATTTTCATGTATGTATCATTAATTTTCTCATGTGCGCCTATATGATAACAGGTAACTGCCATCCATCCACCAAAAGCTGTACTTAATTCTTCCTTACATTTCAAAATTGCTTGTTGCATTATGCATACTTTATCGCATTTTCCCTGAATTTTATCCTTAATAGAAGGAAAACGTATAATTACAGGACCTGTTATTGCATTTTCTATACTATCTATATAATTAGTAAATTCTATGTTAATTATGGAATCCATATAATCGTATTCAAAATCTTGATTTAAAAAAGTTAAAGTATGATTATTTATATACTTTACAGCTACGTCACAAGCATTGTTTTCAATTACCATCTGCGCTTCAACTATTAAATCATGCCAATCTTTAACAGATCTTTTCTTTAGATTTATTTCTTTTTCAAGTTCATTTAACTCATCAATTTTGCTTTCAAAACTTTTATCGAAGAAATCATAGGTTGTACCTTTTAAGAACTCCCTCATTTCCTCAAGTTTAAATCCACTTTGCTTATAATACTTTATAATTGGCACAGATAATAAATTTTTCTTGCTATAATATCTGTAACCACTTTCATAGTCTACCTTATCTGGAGACAATATACCCATTTTATCGTAATATCTTAAAGCTTTTGTTGTTAATTTGCATATTTCTCCAACTTTTCCTATAGAATAAAATTCTTTACTCATGCTAAGCCCACCCTTTTTTTTATAATATCAACTTATATTTTATATTTAAAATTCACATTTAAATATGAATTATTTATTAATCTTATGAAAAACGCAAAAAAACAGCTTCAAAATGTACAGTTTTACATTTTGAAGCCCCCCTACTTTCATTAAATAATTATATCTCTTATCTTTATTCCATAACTTTATCTAAAAGATTTAATAAATCTTCTTTAGTTGTTTCTCTAGGGTTTGCAGCTGTACAAATATCATTTATAGCTGCATTAACAATTTCTTCTCTTGACGCCTTAGCTAAACTCATATCAGTGCCTTGCTGTTTGAATGTTTTAGGAATCATTAATGTGCTTTGAAGCTGTACAATAGCTCTAATTAAATTATTAACCCCAATATACACATTAGGAGAATGTAAATTCAATAACCTTGCAAGTCTTTGATACTTTTTAGCAGCTAAACTATA
>CAYYWN010000446.1:0-1626 GCA_964474485.1 uncultured Clostridium sp.
AGATTATAAAGGAATGAAAAAGTCTATATATAATGAAATGGTTATTTAAGAGGTTAAATTATGAAAAGCATAAATGAACTTGAAATTTATATACGGTCCTTAGGACTAGATACTTTTGGTTTTACACCAGTAAAAAGATTTGAAGAACTAAGGTCATTTTTAGAATATAGAAAGATAAATGGACTAGAGAACGAATTTGAAGAGCAAGATATAGAAAAAAGGATAAATCCTAATATGCTAATGGAGAAAGGAAAAGTTATAATATCTATAGCTTTTCCTTATCTTTATAATAATAATTTTAATAATGATACAGGTTTTTCAAAATATACTGAAGGATTAGATTATCACCTTGTAGTTAGATCTTATTTAGACGAAATAGTTGATTTTTTAAATGCAAGAGGTTATGAGTCTAAGGCATTTGTAGACAGTAATATCTTACCTGAGCGTTATATAGCATATAAGGCAGGGATTGGGTTTATAGGGAAAAATAATATGATAATAACTGAAAAGTATGGATCTTTTGTTTTTCTTGGAGAGATAATAACAGATATGGATGTTGAAATAAACTATAAAGATAACAATCTTTCAGATATAGAAAGATATGAAAAGTGTGGAAGTTGTAATATTTGCTTAAAAGAATGTCCAACTAAGTCCATAAATGAGGGTAGAAGGAATTCTAACATTTGTTTGTCTTACATTACTCAAAAAAAACAAATAGAAGATAAATGGTTTAAAATTTTAGATGGAAGGATATTTGGGTGTGATTCTTGCCAAAAGTCTTGTCCTTATAATGATAAAGTAAAGCTTTCAAGCATAGAAGGGTTTAGGCCTTTGAAATTTATTGGGAATATACAAACAAAAGAACTTATATACATAAGTAATAAGGATTTTAAAGAAACTTTGAAAAATACATCAGCCTCTTGGAGAGGGAAAAGCTTAATTCAAAGAAATGCACTCATAAGATTCATAAATTTTGAAGATAATAAACATATAGATATAGAAAGTATAGCTTCACCCTATGTTAAAGACTATGCCATAAAGCTTTTAAAAATAAGAAAATTATAATATACTATATATAATTACTTATACAAAAATTTTAGGTTAATATAGAAGGGTAGAGATTTTTATGATATCAAAAGCTTTGGTTAAATTTATTTCAAAAATGCCGCAGGGGGTAGTTATCTTTTTTTCTAAAAAAGTAATGAACCATTATGTAGATAAATATGCAGACATAAAAATTACTGGATTTGAAAATATTGAAAAATGTAAAAAACCAATAATTTTTGTGGGAAATCACTTAAGTAATTCTGATGGACTTGTATTAAACAAGGTTTTAAAGGATTATGATGTTACCTTTGTAGCAGGAGCTAAACTATCTGATGATCCTATTACTAATATGGGTATTAATATAGTTAAAAATATAACTATAAAACCAAATACCGCAGATAAGCAAGCTTTAACAAAGGTGGTTAAGACCTTAAAGGACGGCAACAATGTAGTTATATTTCCAGAGGGGACTAGAAGTAGGGAAGGGAGCATGATAGAGGCAAAAAGAGGAGTGATTTTAATAGCAAGGCTCACAAAGGCCACTATAATTCCTATAGGTATTACTGGGACTGAAAAGCT
>CAYYWN010000446.1:1636-1972 GCA_964474485.1 uncultured Clostridium sp.
TGAAAGTTTTAATCATGCTAAAGTAAATGTAAATATAGGTGAAGCCTTTAATCTACCTTCTAAAAATAGTGAAGAGGATAAGCATGAGTATGAAGATAGAATTCTAAATTATATAATGAAATCCATATCTTCTTTATTGCCAGAAGAATATAGAGGGGTTTATAGCAATGAAAGATAAAAGCTTAAAGGTAATTGAACTATTAAAAAAAGAATATCCTGATGCAAAATGTGAACTTGATCATAAAACGCCTTTTCAACTTTTGGTAGCTACAATATTATCTGCCCAAACTACAGATAAAAAGGTTAATGAGGTTACAAAAGATTTATTTATGGAAT
>CAYYWN010000447.1:0-1965 GCA_964474485.1 uncultured Clostridium sp.
GCCCCTCCAAAGGTTGGAATAACACTAAAGGAAAGTGCAACCTATACAGACTTTGCTAACATAAATGTAGGCGGAGTAAAACTTGATGGATCAGATGGAGTTAATGATGTAAGTTATATGCTACTAGATGTTATAGATGAAATGAAACTTTTACAACCAAGTTCAAATGTTCAAATAAGTAAGAAGAGCCCACAAAAGTTCGTTAAAAGAGCTTGTGAGATTTCAAGAAAAGGATGGGGGCAACCATCCATGTTTAATACTGATGCTGTAATTCAAGAGCTTATTAATGCAGGAAAGTCTTTAGAAGATGCTAGATGTGGTGGAAACAGTGGATGTGTTGAAACTGGAGCTTTTGGTAAGGAGGCTTATATTCTTACAGGATACTTTAATTTACCTAAGATATTAGAAATAACTTTAAATAATGGCATTGATGTTATGACTGGTGAAAGATTAGGAATTGAAACAGAAGATGTAAATAAATTTGAAACTTATGATGAATTATTTGAAGCATATAAAAAACAACTTAAACATTTTATTGATATTAAAGTAAGAGGTAATAGGGTCATTGAAAGAATATATGCAACTATGATGCCAGTTCCATTCCTTTCAATTGTAACGGATGATTGTATTTCTAGTGGAAAAGATTATAATGCAGGTGGCGCTAGATACAATGTTAGCTATATCCAAGGTGTTGGCATAGGAACAATTACAGATGCTCTAACAGCTATAAAGTATCAAGTATTTGATAAAAAGAATATAACTATGAATGAATTGATTGAGACATTAAAGGACAACTTTGAAGGCCATGAAGACGTGCTAAAACTAGTAAAGGATAGAACACCTAAGTATGGAAATGATGATGACTATGCAGATGATGTAATGAAAGAAATATTTGAAGCCTTCTTTGAAGAAGTAGATGGTAGGAAAAATGGTAAGGGTGGTGTATTTAAAATAAATATGCTTCCGACTACATGCCATGTTTACTTTGGATCTGTTATAGGAGCAACTTCAAATGGAAGAAAGGCTTATGTTCCACTTTCAGAAGGGATTTCGCCAGAAAAGGGAGCGGATTTAAAAGGACCTACAGCAGTTATTAAGTCAGCCGCTAAGATGGATCATTTAAAGACAGGTGGAACATTATTAAATCAAAAGTTTACTCCATCCGTTGTAGAAGGAGAAAAAGGTCTTAACAACATGGCAGATTTGGTAAGAGCTTATTTTAAATTAGATGGTCATCATATTCAATTTAATGTGGTAAATAAAGAATTGTTAATAGAGGCACAAAAGAATCCTGATGAATACAAAGAACTTATAGTACGTGTTGCTGGATATAGCGACTATTTTAATAATCTTGATAAGGTACTACAAAATGAAATAATTGGCAGAACTGAACAAACCTTTGCGTAGACCAGCTCTGTTGAAATATAAGGAGATGCAATTATGAAAAAAACAATAGGATTTATCGGATGTGGAAATATGGGGCTTGCTATGGTAGGAGGAATTATTAAAAGTAATATAGTTTCCTCAAGTAGTATAATGGTTGCAGATTTAAATGAAAAAGGTCTAAAAGCTGCTAATGAAAAGTATGGTATTAATACAACTACTGATAATAATGAAGTTGCTAAAGTTTCAGATATACTAATTTTATCTGTAAAACCAAATTTATATAAGGTGATAATCAATCAAATAAAAGATGTAGTAAAAGAAGATGTAATAATTGTAACTATTGCTGCTGGTAAAGATATAAAGGGTACAGAAGAAATGTTTGAAAGAAAAGTAAAGGTAGTTAGAGTAATGCCTAATACACCAGCTCTTGTAGGAGAAGGTATGTCTGCATTATGCCCTAATGATATAGTAACTAAAGAAGAATTAGAGTATATGGTTACTATATTTGAAAGCTTTGGAAAAGCAGAAATAGTAAGTGAAAAATTAATGGATGTTGTAACAGCTGTAAGTGGATCAGCT
>CAYYWN010000448.1:0-1957 GCA_964474485.1 uncultured Clostridium sp.
ATTCATATCCATTAAAGGACGTTTCCCTCCATAAATAATATTCCCATCTTTCTTTTCATATAGTCCTTTTATATCTTTCTTTTCTATACTACCAATCTTTCTTTTTATAAATTCTCTAAAAGTTTCCTCCCCTTCTCCTTCTATTACATAATCTCCAGAACTATTTAATAGGAAGTCTTCACTGTTGTAAGATACCTCAGGCCCTCCATATATTATTTCTATGTCTGGATTAATTAATTTTATTATTTTACTTATCTTATTTACATACTCAAGGTTCCATATATAGGTTGAGAAGGCTATTATGTCAGCTTTTTCTTCTATTATACTTGGTACTATATTTTCAACCCTATCATTTATGGTATATTCTTTTGTATCACAGCGGAAATTTAAATCCTTTGTGAAAGCCTTTAAATACCTTATTGCTAAATTGCTGTGTATATACTTTGAGTTTATTCCCACTAGTAGCACTTTCATTAATTATGTCCTCCCTCTTTTGTGCAGATATATAATATATATCATTCCAGTCTTGTATTTCTTTTATTTCAAAGAACCTTTCTAATAAATTTAAAGCATCTTTTTTACTATAGTCTTTTATTATATTATAATCTTTTACTTTTATCTTCTTTATTTCTTCTCTAGGTAACAGAAGCTTTATATTTTCATTTAATATTTTATTATTAGACTTATTTATATCCCATATATGTATGTCTCCCTTAGTATCCAAAAAATTATAGGCGTCCTTTAATACCTTTTCCCTATCCTTTCCTCCCCATAAAGTACTTAGATAAAAAAACAGAACTACATTGTTGTAGTATCCTCTTTCAATACTCTTTTTATTTTCACTTCCCTCTATATAATCCACTATATTATCGTCTTCTTCATTGCTTTTAAATAAATTATATACTATACCGTAATTTTCTTCACCTATATCTAATACATTACCTTTAAATTTAAAAGACTTTAAATCAATTATATATTCTAAACCTTTCTTCACGATATCAATCCCCTCCTAAAATATTACTATTATAACTAATTTAACATAAAAAAAATAATTCTTCCACTTAATGGAGGAATTATTTTATAAATTCAGTATTTTATTGTAGCTAACTACTCAGCCCCTAAGAAGTGGGGCTTCTTTATGAACACTATCTATTTTTTATATAATTCTCATAAAAATCCAATAGAAAACCAGCTGTAGTTACTTGAGCTTGTTTTAGTATAACTGAAGATACTTTGAAGTATCTTTCTTCTTTATCTTCAACAACTTGAAATTTATTATAGGTATCATCCGCAATTATAGCATTATTTTTTATATATTCTTCTAAACTATTAAATCTTAGTATTCCACTTTCTACAGCAAAAGAATAGTCACTAAATAGCTTAGATATTATCCAAAGTTCAAACTTTCTATGCTTTTTTAAAAGCCTATTATTTACATGATGAGGCACTGTCGTATCCTGAACTAAGTGGCAGGCTGCTCCAAGATAAAATAAGGCCTTATTTATATCCCCTTTATCTAGGTAGCTTATGGATAACTTATGATATTTTTTAGCTTCCTTAAGTGCATCTGAGAATCCATAAAGCCCTTTTCCCTTTGTTACGTGATAAAAATGATTAGAACTTTTAAAATCCTGGTCTGCCCAAGCAACTCCTTCATTTAGAGGCTTGATATTATTTCTATAATAATCTCCTGCACCTACATATCCATCATTATTTAATATCTGTATAGCTTGTATATTAATAAACTTATGGACGATACAATGAGTCTTTAGAACTAGTTTTTTAAATGGATTAACTGCAAACATTACTCCATGCAGTGCTTTGCCATAAGTAAATTCAAATTTATTTTTATTCATAATTAATTCCTTCTTTTTTATTTATGATTTTACTCTTTGCTTTTATATACTTGTATATTTATACGTAACTAATAATCATTACTATTAGAGTATAATACAAT
>CAYYWN010000449.1:0-1955 GCA_964474485.1 uncultured Clostridium sp.
TTCTCATCAATATACTTATCTTGTCTTTCCCTTAAAGCATCCTCTACTTGATCTTCTATTTTACTTTGTATATACTTTCTTGCCAGGTTTTCAGATATCCATTTATTTGTATCTTCCATAACTTCGTCTATTTCTTTTTCACTTGGTATAGACTTAGAAATCCCTTTACCATCGCTTACTATTTTATTTAAAGCATAGGCCCTTTTATATAAATCATCACCTTTTACATGTTTTTGGAGTTTAAACTTTATAGTTCTAGCTCTTACTGCACCTTCATCTAAAACATTATTTAAAACTTCAAAAGATACATTTATCTGTGATTCTAAATCTATTTTATTATTTAAAATTTCTTCTGCTTCTAATAATTCTTTTTGTGACTTCAATACATATCCTCCTCGTTACTGTGCAACAATAACAATTTTCATTTTTGTAGATATTTCAGGATAAAGTTTTACCTCTACCTCATAAGTGCCAACTTGTTTTAGTGTGTCCATAACTAGCTTTTTCTTATCTATATCTACTTTATATTGCTGTTTAATAAGTTCTGCTACATCTTTGTTTGTTATAGCTCCAAATAATCTGCCACTTTCACCTGTTTTAGCTGAGATCTTTATTTCTTTTCCTTTTAGGCTATTTGCAAGCTTTTGGGCCTCTTCTATTTCAGCAGACTTTTTCTTTCTCTCATTTTCATTTTTTGTGTTTAATATATGCAAGTTTTCACTAGTTGCCTCTTCAGCAAGTTTTCTTCTAAATAAAAAGTTCCTTGCATATCCATCCGCTGCATTTACAGCTTCTCCTTTTTTTCCAAGACCTTTAACATCTGATAATAATATTACCTTCATTTTTTGTCACCTTCCCTTAAGTATTTACTTATAGAATCTTTTAATATCTCTACTGCCTCATCTAAAGACGCATCATTAACTTTAGCTCCTGCCATAGTCATATGTCCACCACCGCCAAGAGATTCTAAGATAACCTGTACGTTTAAATCACCAAAAGACCTACCACTTATATTAACGTCATTATCTATTTTAACAAGAACAAACGATGCCTTAATACCTGTAATATTTAGCAGCTCATCTGATGCTTGTGCTGCTATTATGGTGTCATGTATATTTGGTGGACAAGTAGCAATTGCAATATCATTTTCAACTACTACTGACTTTATTATTTCAGCTTTCTTTAAATAAGAAGAAAGATCATGGCCAAACATCTTCTTTACATCAATAGTGTCAGCTCCTGATCTTCTTAAAAAGGAAGCTGCCTCAAAAGTTCTAACACCTGTCTTAAAATAAAAATTCTTGGTATCAAGACATATTCCTGCTAAAAGAGCTTCCGCCTCAATTTGTGTGAGCTTTGGCTTATCTAACATATATTGTATCATTTCTGTAACCAATTCTGAAGTAGATGAAGCATATGTTTCTATATAAGTTATAATAGAATCTTCTATTATATCCGGATTTCTTCTATGATGATCTATTATCATTCTTTTTTTAATGGACTTTACTATTTGAGTATCTTGTACGTAGCTCATACTATGGACATCTACTAAAATTAAAAGACTATTATCATCAATTTTAGATATACAATCCTTTGGTCTTAAAAATAAATCATCATATTCTTTATGTTTGCTTAGTTTATCCAATATATACTTTATATTACTATTGCCATCTTCTAAAACTATATAACATTCCTTATTCTTCTTTTTTATAGCACTACTCAGTCCAACAGCTGCACCTAAACAATCCATATCAGGATTTCGGTGACCCATTATAAATATATTGCTACTTTCACTAATTAAGTTATTTAATGAATGTGCTATAACTCTTGCTCTAACTTTAGTCCGCTTTTCAACTTCTTTAGTATTGCCACCATAAAATGAGAGCTTTTCTACATTTTTTATAACAACCTGGTCTCCACCTCTTCCAAGGGCAAGCTCCTTAGCTTTATTAGCA
>CAYYWN010000450.1:0-1941 GCA_964474485.1 uncultured Clostridium sp.
CAAAGTGTTTGGTTACTATATAGAGATAACTAAAACTCATTATGATTCTATTCCAAAGGATAGATATATAAGAAAACAAACTTTATCTAATGCAGAAAGATTCATTACCCAAGAATTAAAAGAAATTGAAGACCAGATTTTAGGTGCAGAAGAAAACCTTATAAATTTAGAATATAAATTATTTATAGATATAAGGGATGAAATTGAAAATCATGTTGAACGAATGAAAACCACAGCAAAACATATTTCTATTATAGATTGCCTTTATTCCTTAACTAATGTGGCCCTAGAAAATAATTATATACGTCCAATTATAAATGATGATAATTATATAAATATTAAAGAGGGAAGGCATGCTGTTGTTGAAAAGGTAATAGAAAAAGGTAGGTTTGTAGGTAATGATACCTACATGAATACAGAGGATGATCAACTATTACTTGTCACAGGTCCTAATATGGCAGGTAAATCAACTTATATGCGCCAAATAGCTGTTATAGTATTAATGGCACAAATAGGGAGTTTTGTACCCGCTGATTATGCAGATATAAGTATATGTGATAAGATATTTACAAGGATTGGTGCATCAGATGATTTAGCTGGTGGCAAGAGTACTTTTATGGTTGAAATGTGTGAAGTGTCTAATATACTTAAAAACGCTACTAATAAAAGCTTAATTTTATTAGATGAAGTGGGTAGAGGTACTAGTACCTATGATGGACTTAGTATAGCTTGGTCTGTTATAGAGTATATTTGTACAAATAAAAATTTAAGGTCTAAAACCCTATTTGCAACTCATTACCATGAACTAACAGTGCTTGAAGAAAGACTTAAGGGCGTAAAAAATTATTCAGTATCTGTAAAAGAAATAGATAATAGTATCGTGTTTTTAAGAAAGATATTACCTAAAGGTGCAGATGAGTCTTATGGTATAGATGTAGCCAAACTTGCAGGACTTCCTAAAGAGGTTATAAATAGGGCAAGAGATATCCTTATAAGCCTTGAGAAGGATTCTAAGGGTAAAAGGATATCAAAGGATGAGTGTTTAGATAATGAAAAAGATTTAAAGAGCAATTCAAATAATGACCTTCAAAATAATAAAAGTATTATTAAAGAAGATCAACTTAAAAGTGACAAAGATTTCATTAAAGAAAATAGCCTTCAGGATATAGATAAAAAGGATATCTATCAGATAGGATTTAAAGACTTAAAGAAAGAAAACTTTATGGTAGATATATCTGAAATTGATATACTAAATATGACTCCTTTAGAGTGTATGGTTAAACTTAATGAATTAGTTAAAAAGGCTAAGGATATAAATTAATAAAAGGTGGTGGTACCTTTTGGATAGAATTAATATTTTAGATGAAAATACATCAAATAAAATTGCGGCAGGTGAAGTTGTTGAAAGATCCTCTTCTGTAGTTAAAGAGCTTTTAGAAAATAGCATAGATGCCAAAGCAAAAAATATCACAATTCAAATAGAAGAGGGCGGAGAAACTTTAATAAAAATAATTGATGATGGTAGAGGTATCCATCCTGAAGATATAAAAACAGCCTTTATACCTCATGCCACAAGTAAAATTTCAACTATTGAAGACATCTACAATATAAATACTCTAGGATTTAGGGGAGAGGCTTTAGCTAGTATATCAGCAATATCTAAAGTAATATTATCTTCAAGAATAGCCTCTAATAATTTTGGTGTAGAAATCTTTGTATCAGGGGGTAAAGTTGAATATATAAAAGAAGTTGGGTGCAATGTAGGTACTACTATAGAAGTAAGAGATATATTTTATAACGTACCTGCAAGAAAAAAGTTTTTAAAGTCTACAACAAGAGAAACTTCATTGATTGGCGAAATTGTAAGTAAAATTGCTATTTCTAATCCTGAAATATCTTTTAGTTATTATAATAATAATAAAAAATCTTTAAATACTTATG
>CAYYWN010000451.1:0-1921 GCA_964474485.1 uncultured Clostridium sp.
AAGAATGAGTGATTTAAAAGGAATCCTTGATACATTTGCTAAAAAGATGTTTGGAAGCAATGTTAAAACTAAATTTAGACCTCATCATTTTCCATTTACAGAACCTTCAGCAGAGATGGATGCTACATGTTTTGTATGTGAGGGTAAGGGATGTAATGTTTGTAAAAATAGTGGTTGGATTGAACTTTTAGGAGGGGGAATGGTACATCCAGATGTACTTAGAAATTGTGGTATAGATCCAGAGGTTTACAGTGGGTTTGCCTTTGGCTTTGGAGTAGATAGAATGGTTATGTTAAAGTATGGCATAGATGATATAAGGCTATTGTACGAAAGTGATATAAGATTTTTAAAAGAATTTTAATCTTAGAAGATTTTAATATAAAAGCATAGTTAAATAAATTTAATCAAGGAGGAATAGTGGATGAAAGTACCATTTACGTGGCTTAAGGATTATGTAAATATAGATATAGATGTTAATGAATTAGCAGATAGGTTGACTCTTTCAGGATCAAAAGTTGAAGAGGTTATAACAACTGGAGATGAAATTGAAAATGTAGTAACGGCAAAGGTAGTTAAAATTGAACCACATCCAGATGCAGATAAGCTTGTTATTTGTCAGCTTGATATAAAAAAGGATGAGTATTTGCAAATAGTTACTGGAGCTAAGAACATGAAAGAGGGAGATATTGTTCCAGCTGCCCTTCACGGAGCTTCCTTAGCTAATGGACTTAAGATAAAAAAGGGTAAATTAAGAGGGATAGTTTCTAATGGAATGATGTGTTCAGAAGAAGAACTAGGAATTGCAGAAGAAGGTACTGCAACTGGGTTAATGATATTACCTATAGATACACCTATAGGAGAAGATATTAAAGAGGTATTAGGTTTAAACACTTCAATTATAGACTTTGAAATAACTTCTAATAGAACGGATTGTATGAGCGTAGTAGGTATAGCAAGAGAAACAGCAGCTACCCTTAATGTGAAATACAAAATGCCTAATATAAATTATAAGGTTTCAGTGGAAGAAAATATTAAAGATATTATAAAAGTTGAAGTAAAGGATTCTTTGTGCAAAAGATATATGGTAAGATCTATTAAAAATGTAAAGATTAAACCGTCACCATCTTGGATGCAAGAAAGATTATTAGAAGCTGGTATTAGACCGATAAATAATGTGGTGGATATAACAAACTTTGTAATGATAGAGTTAGGTCAGCCAATGCATGCTTTTGATATGAGAGATATAAAGGGTAATTCTATAATAGTTGAAAGAGCTAAATTAGAAGAAAAGTTTATTTCTTTAGACGAAGTTGAAAGAAATCTAAACGAAAATATTTTAACTATAAGAGATGAAGAAAGAGCAATTGCTCTTGCAGGAATTATTGGTGGTTTAAATTCACAAATAAAAGAAGATACAAAAATAGTAGTACTTGAATGTGCAAACTTTGATGGAACTAATATAAGGGTCAACGCTAAAAAATTAGCAGTTAGAACAGAGTCTTCTTCTAGGTTTGAAAAAGATTTAGATCCTAATTTAACTGAAATCGCATTAGATAGAGCTTGTAGCTTAATAGAAGAGCTAGGGGTTGGAGAAATTATTCAGGGGACTATAGATTACTACGAAGATAAGGTGGAATCAAAAGAACTAACTGTAGATTATAAATGGATTAATAAGTTTTTAGGAACAGCCTTAAGTAAAGAAGATATAAAAGGATACTTAGATAGAGTAGAGTTAAAAACTTTAGTAAAAGAAGATATGTTAATAATAAATGTACCGACCTTTAGAAGAGATATAAATATAAAAGAAGATGTAGCGGAAGAAGTTGCAAGGATTTATGGTTACAATAATATACCATCTACATTTAATAAAACTATAAATTTAAAGGATGACAAACATTTATTAAAATATTTTATAAATAAT
>CAYYWN010000452.1:0-1901 GCA_964474485.1 uncultured Clostridium sp.
TATGCTACCTTGTATTTCTTTAAAAGAATTTATTTGGTATCCATTTTCTTTAAGAGTCTTTTCTGCTTCATCTATTTTATTAGTATCTTTTAAAACTACCTCTACACTGGTATATCCTTCTTCTTTATTCTCATCATTTTGAGTTTTAGAGGCCTTCCATTTTTTAATATCCTCTACAGTGTTTAATGGAACTTTAACTGTAAAGTCATCCATGGCATTTTCTTTAGATATTCCAACTATAGTTAAGTTTATAATATGTTCATCTTCTTTTTTAGAAGAGTCTTTAGCACCAGGCATCATTCCATTATTGGAGCTATTTAGCTTAAAAGATCTTCTTAATAAGGATTCAACTTCTTTTGAATCCACTTTATCAGTAGGTTTATAGCCTAAAAGAAGAGTGGCCATTTTATATCCAAGGATTGCTTCATTTTTACTATCTGTTGGATAGCGTCCTACCAAAAGGTCATCTTTTTTAGATAGTTCTTTCATAGGCATACCGGTAATACTGGCACCGGTGCTAATCTTTTTATATTCTATATTACCATAGTCATTAAGTTTTGGAATAACGGATTTAACAAAGGGATAACTCTTTAAATCTTTTATAGCCTTTTTATCTAATTTAGTTTTTAATTTTTTTTCATCAGGGGTTACAGGCGCCCCATAAGCTGAGGGTGGTATGGCTGGAGATACTGAGATTACTGAAGTATCAAATACAGAGCCAATCTCATCGGTTATATATTTTTTAAAACCATTTCCAAGGGATATTATGGTGAATATGGCTACAGATCCAATTATAACACCTATCATGGTAAATATAGTTCTGCTTCTCCTTTTCCAAAGATTCTTCCAGATCATTTCTAATAAATCTGTAAGACGCATATTAAGAACCTAGTCCAAAAAGCTTTTTAAACACAGATTTAAAAGACCACTTTTTTTCTGAAACTGGCTTTGCAGTAGTTACTACATTAGTGCCTTTAATTGTGAAGGGTTTTTCTATTTTGTTTTCTATGCCCATTTCATCATTAAAACTAATAACTACATTACCAGAAGTATCTGATTCAAAACTTCCAAGAGCTTCATCAAAACTTTCTTCAACTTCAGCTTCCATGGTACCTATATATTTTGAAATATTTTTATCGCCAGCTGTAATGTTTACCATAACGCTATTTAAAGATCCTTTACCTGCATTTAAAAAGCTTCCAGTTATATTTCCATTTTCTAAAGGTTTGAATTCAGTAATAATCATATTAGAAGTGTTTTTTACAATTATCCCACAAACTTTATTTATTTCTACCGGGGAGTTTCCACTTTCATTAAATGAAGAATTAATATTAAAATTATATATACCAGATTGAATGGATGGAGAACCTATAAGTTTTAAAGATATTTCTCCGGTATCACCTTTGTTTAATCCCCCATAATAGATTTCATTTGTAGTTCCAACGGGGGCAAAGCCATCAAGAACATTTTTCCCTTCAAGACCTAATATGCTTAAAGATATATTTTCAAGTTTATTTAAAGACTTATTTTCTATCTTAAAATTAAGGGTAAATTCCTTGCCTGGTTCTACAAAGGCAGGATCTGTTGTAACTTCAGATATAATAAGTTTTTTAGATTGTATACCTTGGCTTGGAGCTTGTACTTGCTGTATATTGTTTGGAATTGATCCATTACTTGGCATTCCAGCGATGGAGCCCTGAGTTTCAGCAAAAGCTGGAATAGTGTTAATACCAATGGATAAGGCAATAACTAAGGCTAAAGTAATTTTTATAAAAGTTTTCTTCATATAAACCTCCTGAAATAATTATTCTAGTAGACCATCTTTCATTTTAATTATGATGTCAGCATAATCACAAACCCTTTTAGAGTGAGTAACCACTACAAAGGTCATATTTAACGAC
>CAYYWN010000453.1:0-1897 GCA_964474485.1 uncultured Clostridium sp.
AAAATTTTATAATAAATGTTTTCGCTTTTAATATTTAATGATATAATCATATTTGAGTCATTCCTCACGTGATGTATTTGTGTTTGTGTTTTTAGCGAAATCATTATATCACAAAGGAATGACTCGTTTACTTTTTACAAATTTTGTTTATTCAACAACCTAAAGTTATATAACCATAAAAATCACCATATAGCTAGGGGTCTAATATAAATATCTTCTTGAAAGTTTGCTTAAATAACTATATAATGATAGATGTAAAATTTAATAATAAGATTACGGTACTTTTAATAAGTTTAATAGGGAAAGTGTAAAACACTACAGCCCCCGCTACTGTATGCGAAGACGAATCCTGACCACTGGCAATGAAGCTGGGAAGGTAGGAAGAGAATGAAACGTGAGTCAGGAGACCTGCCTTAACCTTTAGCTAATCTTTCGGAGGGAAGGACGTGGCGTTTGTAATTTATTGATTTTTATGTAGAAATTATAAACTCACAGTTCCTGTGGGTTTTTTTATTTTGACTTATTATAAAACAACGTATTTTCAAATAGACATTCGGAGATGATTTTAATGATTCAAATGATAGGCATAAAAAGCTGCTGCCCCATTGAAATAAGGGAAAAGCTTTCTATAGTGGTATACAAGGAAAAAGATGCTTTAAAAAATATGATGAAAGTATCAAAAGAGTCAGTAATAATAAATACTTGTAACAGGACAGAGATATATTTAAATTCAAACAATGAAGATGATATTGAAATAGAAAGTGTTTTTAAGTTATTAGAGTGGGATGAAAAATATATAGGATATGTTTTTAAGATTACTGGATGTAATGCCGTTAAGCATTTAATGGAGGTCTGTAGTGGCTTTCATTCTAGAATCCTTGGAGAAGATCAAATATTAGGTCAAGTAAAAAGATCTTATAGGGTATCGCTAGAATGTAATACTATTAGGAACTCTCTTCAAAGATTATTTCAAATGGCTATAGCCTGTGGTAAAAAATTTAGAAGTGAAGCTAAGTTATATAAAATACCTGTATCATCAGCATCTATAGTAGCAAAAGAAATAATTAAAGAAAATAAAAAGGATATAATGTTAATAGGATTTGGAGAAGTAGGAAAGCGTATTTATAAATACATAAATAACTTTGAGTTTTCTAAGCTATTTATTGTAGTAAGAGAACCAAATAAAATATCCTTAAATGACCCTAGAGTTAAGGTTATATCCTATAGTGAAAAAAATGAATTTATAAAAGATATAGATATAATAGTAAGTTGTACTTCTGCACCTCACGTAGTTATATATAAGGATGAAGTTAAAGATAGACCACTTACTATATTTGATTTATCCATACCAAGAGATGTAGATCCAAAAATAGAAGCATTAGATTATATTAAACTTTATAACATTGATGATATAAGCAAAATGGATAAGTGCAATAAGGATAAGAGGAAAACTCAGATGGAAAAGTGTAGGTATATAATAGAAAATCATATCAAAGAATTTATGAACTGGGAAAAGTTAAGAGAGTTAGCTCCATTTTTTAAGGAAATATCCGATTTAAGTAACAATATATATAAAGAAAGACTTAAAAGCTATAATAGAAAAAAACATACAAAAAACAATGAAGAATTAGTAGATGTACTACTAAAGAGTACTTCAGATTATTACTTACATAGAGCTATGGAGATATTAAAAGAAGAAAAGTTAAAGGGAAGTGAGAGGCAGTGTCAGGAGATAATAGAAAAGATTTTTCTTCTAAAGAATTAAGTTCTAATTTAAATTACTCAAAAGATGAATTAAATTCTTCTCTTGAAATGTTAGACTTTTCTTTTATATCCTTAATTTCAAATAAGATTCGTGTGCTTATAGTTGGTGGAGGAGAAGCTGGGTATATTAAAA
>CAYYWN010000454.1:0-1887 GCA_964474485.1 uncultured Clostridium sp.
AGCTTGAATTCATCTAATCTATTGGTTATATATATACTACTATATTTTGCTCTCCTTCTTTAAAGTCTATGAATCCATCTTTAGATATTATCCCATCTATTAATATCTTTTTTTCTTCTCCTCTTTGCACTGTTATATTATATATTCCTTTATCTTTTTTATATGTGATTTTATATTCATTCCACTCTATAGGTACACAAGGTTTAATAATAAAGCCTCTTCCTTTTATAATCTTTAATCCTAGTATATCTTCTACTGCTGTTTTATACATCCACCCTGAAGCTCCAGTATACCAACTCCAGCCACCTCTACCTTCATAGGGTTCTAAAGAGTAGATATCCGCGGTCATAACATAGGGTTCGGTCTTATATCTTTGTGCAGCTGTTATAGACAATGAATGATTTATAGGATTTATCATATTAAATAACTGCCACGCTTCATTGTTATAATTTAATTTAGTCATAGCTAGTATAACCCACACTGCTGCATGGGTATATTGACCTCCATTTTCTCTAACTCCTGGTATATAACCTTTGATGTATCCTGGTTCTAAGTTAGATTTGTTAAAAGGTGGAGATAGTAATACTATCATACCTTTATCTTTTTTTATAAGGTTTTTTTCTACGGAATTCATGGCTTTCTTTGCTCTTTTTATATCTGCTGCACCTGAAATAACAGCCCAACTTTGTGATATAGAGTCTATTCTACACTCACTATTTTCTATAGATCCAAGTGGAGTACCATCATCGAAATAAGCCCTTCTATACCAGGCACCATCCCAGGCATTTTTTTCTAAATTTTCTCTAATAAATTCTTTAGTTTCATAATATTTTATTTTTGTGTTTTCTTCTTTTTTTTTTTTACATATTTAAATAAATTCCTCTAATTTATAATTTAAAAACCAACCAAGCCAAACACTTTCTCCCGTGCCCTTATTGCCTACAGTGCTAAATCCATCATTCCAGTCTCCACTTCCCATTAAGGGTATATTGTGTGGACCAAAGTTTAACCCTCTATCTATGGCCTTTAAACAGTGTTCATAGATGCTTCCCTGCTCAGCACAGTTCATAACTACATTATACCTTTCATCTTCTCCCTCTTTTAAGGGCTCATCTTTTAAGTAGGATACCTTTTCATCTAAAATAGATAGATCCCCAGTATGATTTATATAATCTGCTGTTACAAAGGGTAGCCAAAGTAAATCATCACTAAACCTTGTACGTATACCACTATTAATAACTGGGTGCCACCAATGCTGTACATCGCCTTCTATATATTGCCTTCCAGCACTTTTTAGTATCTGATCTCTTGTTATATTTTCATCTACAAGTCCTATGGACATAGAATCTTGGAGCTGATCTCTAAATCCATAAGCTCCTCCTGATTGATAAAATGCAGTTCTTGCCCAATACCTACAACATAAAGTTTGATACATAAGCCACCCATTTAACATTATGTCCATACTCTTATCTGGAGTTTCTACCTTAATTTTTCCTAAAATTTCTTCCCAGTATGCTTTAGTTTCAGATAGCTTTTTTTCAACTTCTTTTGTATCTGATATACCTAATAGTATATCCTTTATAGGATCTATATCTTCTAGCTGACCTAATGCTATAACTATAGTCTTTTCTTCTAGAGGATTTAACTTAATCTTACTGCACTGACTTAAACAAGGATCAAATCCTGCACCCGTAGTATTTGAAAGATTTTCTTTTTTCATGGCCAATGGGTACTCTATGGCTCCACCTTTACCAATAAACTCTCTTCTATTTCCTGTAAAACTTATATCTTCTCCACCTACTATTTTTAAAAAAGCCTTTAACTTTCCAAAATGCTCACTATAGGGATTCATTGCCCAAATAAAATCCTCTTCTATTTTTGTATATA
>CAYYWN010000455.1:0-1881 GCA_964474485.1 uncultured Clostridium sp.
GTATATGTTTTTTTATTTCATTTGCTAACATTGAAGGTTCAAAACTCATAGCTGTTATATTGAATGCATTTCTGTGAATAAGTTTTGATGAATCTGCTTCTAAAAGTGTCACTATAGCATTTAATGCATCCGGCATATACATCATATCCATATATGTATTTTCCGCGATATAAGATGTATATTTACCTTCTTGAAGTGCTTTATAGTATATATCTACTGCATAATCAGTAGTTCCACCACCTGGAGCTGTTGCATAGGATATTAATCCGGGGAATCTTACGCCTCTAGTATCTACTCCAAATCTTTTGAAATAATAATCACATAATACTTCCCCTGAAACTTTAGTTACTCCATACATAGTTTCTGGTCTTTGAATAGTATCTTGTGGTGTGTTATCTTTTGGTGTATTAGGTCCAAATGCACCTATAGAACTTGGTGTAAAAAAGGAACACTTTAACTCTCTAGCAACTTCTAAAGCATTAAACAGTCCTCCCATATTTATTTCCCAGGCAAGAACTGGCTTAGCTTCAGCCACTGCTGATAATAAAGCTGCAAGGTGTATTATTGTGTCTACTTCGTGTCTTTTTGCAACTTCTGCCATCTTTTTAGCATTTAAAACATCTAGCACTTCAAATGGACCAGATTCTACTGCTGGATTTCCCTCTATTCTTCTTATATCTGTTGCAATTACATTATCATTACCATATATATTTCTCATATGCATTACTAATTCAGAACCAATTTGTCCAAGGGATCCTGTAACTAATATCTTCTTCATGATAATCCTCCTAAAATTTAGTTAAAACTATTTAATTATAGTCTATTTAATTACGCCTAATTCCTTACCAACCTTTTCATATATAGCTAATGCTTTATCTAACATTTCCTTTGTATGAGCTGCTGTAGGCATATTTCTAACTCTTCCAGTTCCCATCGGTACTGTTGGAAATACTATAGACTTAGCATAAACTCCTTCTTCCATTAACCTTTTACTAAATTGTTGTGCTAATTTCTCTCCTCCTATTATACATGTGGTTATTGGTGTCTCACTATGACCTATATTAAATCCTAGCTCCTTTAAACCCTTCTTTAAGTAATTTCCATTTTCCCAAACCTTATCTACAAGATCTGTGCTTTCTGTCATTATATTTAAAGCTTCAATTATCGCTCCACAAGAAGCTGGTGTTAATGAGGTGGAAAATAAGAAAGGTCTTGCCCTAACTTTTAACCAATCTATTAGATCTTTAGTACCAGCTACGTATCCACCAACTACACCCATAGCTTTTGATAAAGTACCCATTTGGAAATCTACCTTATGAGATAATCCAAAGTGCTTTACTGTTCCAACACCTTTTCCCATAACTCCTGAGCCATGAGCATCATCTATATAAGTTATTAGGTCAAACTCTTCTGCAGCCTTTACAAGTCCTGGCAGGTTAACAACATCTCCGTCCATAGAAAAAACGCCATCACTAATAACCATTAACTTTTCATATAATCCACTTTCTTTTGCTTCCTTTGCTTTTACTTTTAAATCTTCCATATCATTATGTTTATATCTTATAATTTTAGCCCCTGATAATTTACATCCATCTATTATAGATGCATGATTTAACTCATCAGATAGTATAGCGTCTTTTTTATTCATAACTGCTTGTATAGCACCCGCATTACAGTTAAATCCTGATTGAAAAGCTATAGCAGCTTCTGTATGTTTAAATTCAGCTAATCTCTTTTCAAGCTCTTCATGTATTTTTAAAGTTCCATTTATGGTTCTAACTGCTCCTGCACCTACACCATATTCATGGGTAGCTTTAATAGATGCTTCTATCATCTTAGCATTATTAGCTAAGCCTAAGTAGTTGTTTGATGATAAATTTA
>CAYYWN010000456.1:0-1880 GCA_964474485.1 uncultured Clostridium sp.
TAGCTAAAACCTTTTATGAATTTAATAAAAGTATTAAATTAAAAGGAAGCTTAAAAGAACCCACGGGAAGCAGCAAGGAAGAAAAATATATAAGTATTTTGGGTAAAAAGTTGTATTTTAAAAAATATAATAAGGACTATAAAGACTTTAAAAGTATTGAAGAAGGTGGAAAATTTATTAAAAAGGTTATATACTATGAGTTAAAAGAGACTAATTTTCAAAAGGACGAAAATGATGTTATAGAGCAATCTAAAGAAGAACTAAAAAATCAGCTTATTAAAGAATTACCCATAGATTGTAAAATACTAGATAGTATAATAAACAAAGATAATGTAGAGGATGCTTTAAATTTAAATATAATTTTTGTAGTAGAACAAAATATATCTTTAAAATAGATTTGATACACTCTATAAAAGGAAAAGGTGGAGTAATTATGGCTAAAGAAAAAGGTAGTGATGTTAAAAGTATTTTTAAACATAAAAGGGCTTTGATATTTATAATTTCCTTTCTTATAATTTACTTTGTGTCATTAACATCATTTATAACTAAAAAATACACGCTTGAAGCTGGGGATATAGCAAGGGAAAATATTAAAGCGAGTAAAGAGGTTATAGATAAGGCTGCTACAGAGGCGAAAGAAAAGCAGGCTATAGAGGAAGTTGAACTTCAATTTAACCAAAAGCCAGAGGTTAAAAAGCAAGCACTCGATAATTCGAGAATACTTTTTAATAAAATAAGCTCACTAAAAGAGGGAGGTAAGTCAGAAACTGAAAGTTTAGATGCACTTAAAGCAGAGTCAATAATCCAGATGTCTGAAGAGGATTTTATAGAGATTATTAGACTTTCAAAGGAAGATATTAAAAATCTCCAAGTGGTTACAGTAGATACCTTGACAAAAATATATCAAGGGAGAATAGAGGAAGATAAGCCAGAGGATATTAAAAGTACTGAGGAGAATGTAGTAAATAATATTAATACTTATAATATTCCTAAAAATATTAAAAACCTTGGGATTCAATTGACTATATCTCAAATTAAACCTAACTTTTTCTACGATAAAGAGAAAACAGAGGAACTTAAAAAGCAGGCGACTAAAGATATGGTTCCTGTAATTATAAAGAAAAATCAAATGATAGTTAAAGAAGGGGAACCTATAACTCAAAATCAATTACGTTTATTAGAAGATTTAGCACTTTTAAACACATCGTCATCCCAATGGCAAATATATACTGCATTAGCCGTAATGATTTTTATACTACTAATGCTACAGTGGTATTATCTTTATAGGTATTATAAGGAGGTATTTAAAGATACAAGTAAGCTTTTGTTGATTAGCCTTATTAATGTATTATGTGTCATAGTTGCTAGAGGTGTTGGTTTGGCTACGCCTTTTTTAATACCCTTAGCTATGGGGCCTATGCTTATAACAGTGCTTATAAACTACAAGATATCTATGGCGCTAAGTGTAATAAATTGTATATTAATAAGTATAAATATAGGGTTTAATATAGAAGTTACAATGCTATCAGTGTTAAATGCCGTTCTTGGATCTACATTTATAAGAAAAATGCAACAAAGAAATGACATAATATATTCTGCTATATATATTGGAATAATAAATATGGTAATAAGTTTATCAATGGGCACTTTACTTAGCAATAATATAATTGAAACACTTAAAAGGACAGGTTTTATGGGCATAGCAACACTTGGGTCGGCTATACTTACCTTAGGATTACTCCCTTTATTTGAAAGCGCTTTTGATATCGTAACTACGGTAAAGCTTTTAGAGCTTTCAAATCCTAATAATCCATTATTAAAGAAAATATTAATGGAGACACCAGGAACCTACCATCAAAGTATAATGGTAGCCAACTTAG
>CAYYWN010000457.1:0-1866 GCA_964474485.1 uncultured Clostridium sp.
CTGAATACTTTGGAGAATTATATCCTGAAAATTTAAAGGCTTTTATTATCCTATCCTTCATTTCCGTTTGATCTTTTGTATATTCCATATTAAGACTCTCTAAGTCTACAAAGCTATCATTAATTTTTATTGATCCATGACTTTGCATGATTTCTAATTCTTCATCATAGGTTTTTTGTTTTATTTCTTTACCAAAGATTTTACCCTTTATCTCTTCTTTTGACATACCAAATTTAAGTGGATTTTTATTATGATACGTTTCTAATAAATCCATTAATTCTTTAAGTTTATTTTCATAGTAACTTTTGTGAATATATACATTTTTATCACTGGAATTAAGGTTTATTATTTTACTTTTTTCTACAAGTTCTTTTAATATATCTTGTATATCTTCATGGTTTTTACCTAGAGCTTTTAATATATCAAATTCCGTTGGATATTTTGAGCTTATAGCTAAAACTGTACTTTCAACTATATCTTTTGGGTCTCCACTTTCTTTGATTTTAAGCTCTTTTATATAATCTTCTTTAAATCTTTTAGCTTTAGTTGCTACTGGCTCTATAATAGATCCACCAGCTATAGTTACCATAGGTGAATAGGTTCTAAGTACGTACCTATCATTCCTTTGTACTGTTATAGGTCTTTCTAGTCTTAGCTGAACATAAGCCTCTTCTCCTGGATTTATTTCTTCCTTGTCTAAAATTATTACTCTACATAATATTTCATTAGTACCGTGATATAATCTTAGCCTTTGTCTATTTTCAATAGGTTTTTGTGAGTTTTTAAGATGATATAGCTTACAATCTATAACCATTGAAGGCTCCATTATATTAGCTACTGATACTACATCGCCTCTATTAATATCTTCAACCTTTACATTTGTAATGTTAAGTGCACATCTTTGACCGGCTTCTCCTATCTTAACGTTTTCTTCGTGAACTTGTATACTTCTTATTTTACCTATGCTCATGGAAGGGTAAATTTGTACTGTATCTCCTTCCTTTACTTTTCCACCTATTATGGTTCCTGTAACTACTGTTCCAAATCCACTTACAGAAAATATTCTGTCTACTGGAAGTCTAAAGTGACCTTCTGTATCTTTAGGATCTACCTCTTCTGTTGCTTTTTCTATTTCTTCTATAAGACTTGGTATGCCCATTTTACTTCTGGATGAAACTGGTATTATGGGAGCACCATCTAAAAATGTCCCTTTAAAGTTGTCTTCAACTTCAGCTTTTACCATACTTAGCCATTCTTCATCTACAAGGTCTGATTTGGTTAATGCTATTATTCCTTTTTTTACATTAAGTAGTTGGAGTATTTCAAAGTGCTCCTTTGTTTGTGGCATAATTCCCTCATCTGCAGCTATTACTAGAATTACTACATCTACTCCACTTACCCCTGCTAGCATATTTTTTATAAACTTTTCGTGACCTGGTACATCTATTATCCCTGCTCTTTTTCCAGAAGGAAGATCAAAGAAGGTGAATCCAAGATTTATTGAGATACCTCTATCCTTTTCTTCTTTTGTAGTATCTGTTTCTCTTCCTGTTAGAGCTTTTATAAGTGTAGTTTTACCATGGTCTATGTGACCTGCTGTTCCAATTATAATATGTTTCATCTTAAATCTCTCCTATGCTTTTAAAAGCCTTTGCTATTATATCTAGATCTTCTTCTAAAAGAGCCCTTACATCTATTATAATTTCTCCATTATAAACTCTTGCTATTATAGGAATAGTATTATTTCTTAGTTTTTCTTCTATAACTACTGCATGAATCTTATTGCTCTTTACTTTAAGTGCATAGCTTTCAATTTTCTCTGTAGGCATAGATCCTCCACCTACCATAGAAAAGTCTTTTTCTACA
>CAYYWN010000458.1:0-1865 GCA_964474485.1 uncultured Clostridium sp.
TTAATATTACAAAGAAAATCAACAATATAAGTTCTAAAAATGCCAATCCATATAGATTAAACTTAAAGAATATAAAGGACCATAAAAAATTCAAAATAAGCTGTATGGTATATGAAAAAAGTGCTGATTTTATAGGAATTCCATTTTTACCACAAAGATAAATTCTATAAGCGGCAATGGCCATTAATGCATACATAATTCCCCAGACTATTGGAAATACATATCCTGGAGGTGCAAAACTTGGTTTTACTAACTTTGAATAAATATCAGTGCTATTAGATATAAACATCCCAATAACAAAACCTATGCCCTCAGTTATAATTAAACTTATTATAAGAGCCCCTAAGTCATATTTACCTTTAACTTTAAAAACATTTTTCATATAATCCTCCCATTATGATTATCTTTACTACTATTATGCATTAATAATCACAACTATAACTCATTATAATTATGATTATTCCTATATAACAAACTTAATATGGATAAGACTTATATGTTTTAAAATCTAAATAAACTTTTGTCTTTTTATCCAACATAAAATATCATTCATAACCTCTTCTTTGTTAATTTCATTTAAAAGTTCATGTCTTGCACCTTGATAAATCTTAGAATCTAAATTAGTTACTCCTAAATCCCTATATAAATTAATAAGGTTTTTTACGCCTTCACCATAATCACCTACAGGATCTTCCCCTCCTGAAATTATAAAAATAGGAGTACTTTTAGGTATACTTTTAAGATTTTCTTCTTTATGAATATCTTTTAATCCCTTTAAAAAGTAATAATAATAAGAAGTAGTAAATATAGCTCCACAGTAAGGATCATTTATATATTTATCAACCTCACTTTCATCCCTACTTAGCCAATCAAAGTCTGTTCTTGTTGGTTCAAAATGCTTATTAAAACTACCAAATGAAAGTTTATTCATAAGGTCACTTTTTGCCTTTTCACCTTTGCTCTTTATTTGAATTTTAGCTAAACCTTTGCCAATAGCTACTATGGGTTTTGGCTTTCCATTACTTCCACAAAGTATTAGACCATTTAATTCATTTGGATACATTTGAATGTATCTTTGAGATAAGAAAGATCCCATACTATGCCCAAATAAAATAACTTTCTTACCTTGGTTTTCTCTCTTTATTATTTGAGTTAGTTCGTTCATATCATAAATCATATCGTAAAATCCATCATCTTCAGATATGTATCCTAGGTTTTCTACTTTACCTGCTGTCTTCCCATGCCCTCTATGATCGTTTGCATACACAATATAACCATTCCCTGTAAGTTTTTCTGCTAACCTTTTATATCTTAATGCGGTTTCTGCCATGCCATGGGCAATTTGAATGACTACACCTTTATCTCCTACTAAATTATCAGGCTCCCATTTATAAGTATTAATGTCCTTCCCTTTTCTGTCTGTAAACATAAATTTACTACTTTTCATAATACACCTCCAACTTTTACCTTGTATAAATTATATCATACCACTGTATACATTAAAATCAATGTTGTATTTAATGTTCTTTTTCTATTATAATAGTAGCTATAAAGTTAAAGGCGGTGAACTTTTGAATATACTAATTGCTGAAGATGAACAGGATATACGTGATTTAATTGAACTACACCTAACTATGGAAGGCTATGATGTTTTTAAGGCGGAAGATGGGTTAGAAGCTCTAAATATATTAAAAAATACCCCTATAGACCTAGCTATATTAGATGTTATGATGCCAAATCTTGACGGTTTTTCCCTTTTAAAAGATATAAGAAAAAGCAGTGAAATTCCTGTAATATTTCTAACTGCTAGAGATGAGGACACAGATAAAATACTAGGACTCGGCCTTGGAGCGGACGATTATATT
>CAYYWN010000459.1:0-1861 GCA_964474485.1 uncultured Clostridium sp.
TCCTTTAGAAAAACAGTATAAAATGTTAAAGGTAATTGAAAGCTTTTATGATCAGGGTAATAAGGCTGTTAAAATAGGTACACCTATATCAATTATTATAGATAAAAATATAATGGAATCATTATATAAAATGAAATACAATGTACCAAACGATGATTTTTCTATTATAGATGAGTTAGATAAGGATATAAAAAGTTACTTTAATGAAATAATCAAGAAATATAAGTAAGGAGGAATTGAAGTGAAAAAAGAATATTTAATTTTAGATAAGGTTCAAGGTCCTCTAATAATATTATCAAATGTAGAAGATGTAGCCTATGATGAAATAGTAGACATTGTAGTAGATAATAATCAGAAGAAAAAAGGAAAAGTAGTTCAAATATATGGAGATAAAGCAGTAATTCAAGTATTTGAACCAACTACAGGTATGTCAGTAAATAATACATCTGTGCACTTTCGAGGAGAATCATTTAAAATTCCATTATCTAAAGACATCCTAGGAAGAGAGTTCAATGGCATAGGAGAACCAAGGGATAACGGTGGAGAAGTATATTCTTTAAAGAAATATGATGTAAATGGAAGACCTATGAATCCTGTGGCAAGAGAATATCCTAGAGATTATATACAAACAGGAATATCTTCAATAGATTGCTTAGCTACATTAATAAGAGGTCAAAAGCTTCCTATATTTTCTGGGAATGGTATGTCTCATAATGAGTTAGCGGCGCAAATAGTAAGGCAGGCGAAAATCTCTGGAGACGAAGAGGATAACTTTTGTATAGTTTTTGGGGCTATGGGAATAAAGCATGATGATGCTAATTTCTTTAAAAAGAGCTTTGAAGAGGCTGGAGTTTTAGAGAAGGTAGTTATGTTCACAAATCTTGCAGATGACCCTATAGTAGAGAGAATTATAACTCCAAGGTGCGCATTAACTGCCGCTGAGTATTTAGCCTTTGAAGAGGGGATGCATGTACTTGTAATACTTACGGATATTACAAGTTACTGTGAAGCTCTTAGAGAGTTATCTTCTTTAAGAGAAGAGGTTCCAAGTAGGAAAGGATACCCAGGATATCTATATTCCGATTTAGCATCACTATATGAAAGAGCAGGAATGATGAGAGGCGTAAAAGGTAGTATAACACAAATACCTATACTAACTATGCCGAACGATGATATAACTCATCCTGTACCTGACTTAACAGGATTTATTACTGAAGGTCAAATAGTTTTAAGTAGAGGTATACAACAAAGGGATATATACCCACCTGTAAACATATTACCCTCCCTCTCACGTCTTATGAAAGATGGTATTGGGGATGGATACACAAGAGAAGATCATGCAGATGTTTCTAATCAAGTATTTGCAGCTTACTCAAGGGTACAGGACATAATTGCATTAGCTCAAGTAATTGGTGAAGATGAGTTATCAGATACAGATAAGATATACATGGAATTCGGTAGACTTTTTGAAGAGAAATTTTTAAAACAAGACTATGCTGAAAATAGAAGTATGATAGAAACATTAGACTTAGCCTGGAGTATATTAAGTATAATTCCAAGAAATGAGCTTGATAGAGTATCTCCAGAAATGCTAAATAAATATTATAAAGCAGTGGTGAAGTAAGGTGGAAAATTTTGCTCCAACTAAATCTACATTAATATCAGCTAAAGCTTCTTTAGAATTCTCAAAAAAAGGCTTTGAATTATTAGATAAAAAGAGAAATGTTTTAATAAGAGAAATGATGTCCTATGTTTCAAAAGCATATTCGCTTCAAGAAGACATAAATTCAACCTTTACGAAAGCCTACGATGCATTAAGAGATGCGAATATAAATTCAGGCATACTGAATGTAGAGGATGT
>CAYYWN010000460.1:0-1859 GCA_964474485.1 uncultured Clostridium sp.
TATGGGTAAATAAAAAACCGTCCCCAAAAAAAGGGACGGAATATCCGCGGTACCACCCTAATTAGTAGATTATAAAACCACTATCTTAGTTAAATTTAACGGTTTTATCCGCTAACCACTACTTATATTTCACAGTTAGGGCTCCCGAGTGAACTTCAATATAATTATATTTAAAAAGGCTTCCAGTCTTTGGCCCTTTCTCCCTGAAAATATATCCATCCGATGTCTAACATCATCTTTTATATTTACTCTCTCTTTCATTGCCATTATTTATTTAGTTAGAATCATTATACATACTAATTTAAATAAATTCAATACTAGAATTTATTTGCCTTATAACTTCAAACATCATTATAGAGGCTGCTATAGATACATTTAAAGACTCTGCACCACCTGGCATAGGTATCTTAGCTTTAATATCACTTAATTTATAAATATCCTCACTAACTCCATTCCCTTCATTACCTACACATATAACTAAGTTTTTAGTTAAGTCTATATCATAAAAGTTTTTATCTGTATCTAAACTACTAACTAAAAATTTAAACCCCTTAGCCTTGAGTGCATTTATATATTCACACTTTTCATCTTCTATTATTGGTATATAGAAAATAGAGCCCATAGTAGATCTAAGCACCTTATGGTTATATAAGTCTACGGTTCCCTTAGTTAATATAACTGCTTTTGCGCCACTTGCATGAGCCGATCTTATTATAGTTCCTAAGTTTCCAGGGTCTTGTACCTTGTCTACAAGAATATAAAAACCGTCTGTAATATTAAATATTTCTTTAGTGATATTGCAAACCGCAATTATTCCCTGTGGACTTTCTGTATAGCATAAGCATTTAAAAATATTATCCTCAACTATAAAAACCTTTTTTTCACTTATTAGATTACTATCTAATAAGTATTTATATTTGTCTACATAACTCTTACTTATAAATAAGGAATCTATTAAATCACTTTCCTTTAAAGCTTCCCCTACAAATCTAAGCCCTTCCACGATGAACTTTTTCATCAAAAGTCTATGCTTTTTTTCATGAAGTTTTTTTACATCTTTAATTAGTGGGTTATTTTTACTTTCAATTAGATTCAAAGCTCTTATACCCCCTACCTTAATCTATAGACATAGTACTTTCTAATCTTGACAAATCATCCTCTGCACCTATAACGATTAATACATCCGTAGGCTCAATTATATCTTCTGCCATTGGAGAAATATTGATTTCATTTTTCTTTCTCACAGCCATTATATTAATACCATGATTAGCTCTAACATTTAATTCTGTTAAAGTTTTACCTGCCCACTGTTTAGGACATTTAACTTCAATTATACTGTAATCTGGTGAAAGCTCAATATAATCTAATATATTAGAAGAAACTAAATTATGTGCAACTCTTATCCCCATATCTTTTTCTGGTAATACTACCCTATCTGCACCTATCTTATATAGAACCTTTGCATGTAATTCACTTTGACCTTTAGCTATTATATATTTTATTCCTAGCTCTTTCATCAAAAGAGTAACCATTACGCTAGCTTGAATATTCGATCCTATGGTTATAACAGCTACGTCAAAATTTCTTACACCTAAAGTTCTTAATGCATGCTCATCTGTAGCATCCATTTGAATAGCATGGGTAACTTCATCTGATATTTCTTGCACAACATCCTCGTTCATATCTATTGCTAAAACATCATGACCCATTTCATAAAGAGTTTTAGCAACAGAGGTTCCAAATCTTCCAAGCCCAATAACTACATATTGTTTATTACTCATAACCTTCACTCCTATCCAACCATTATCTTTTCTTCAGGATATCTAATTGCATTATTGCTTTTTTTATTTGTTAAAGCT
>CAYYWN010000461.1:0-1845 GCA_964474485.1 uncultured Clostridium sp.
AAAATAAGTCTGTTCTTTTTAATTAAATATAACTTTCTCTTTAATCATTCCTCACTCTAAAATAAAGAACTCTTGATTATTTCATATAAATCAAGAGTTTTTATTTGTTAAATCTTTTTAACAACTATATGCAAATGTTCAGTGGCATCTCTATATTGTGGAAGCTCACAGCTTTCTACTGCAACCTTTAGTAAATTATCATATACTCCTCTATCTTCTTTATAAAGATTCAAGACTCTATCTCGAATCCCTGATAGAAAGCTTTCCGCTCCAGCATAGGATACAATATGAAATCCACCTAGCCTTACTTCATCTAGTGCATGTACTGGAGTAGAAAAATATACTTCTGTGAAACTATTGTTTTCATCAAAGGTCTGTTCATCTAAATACCCATAAACATTTTCTAATTCCCTAAAGGTGCTACTAAACTCTGTTATTCCAGCCTTTAATATTCCCCATGAATTTAAATAAGAAATTATAGCTATACCATCTTTTTTTAAAATTCTTAAGGTCTCTTTTAAAACATTTATTCTTTGCTCTTTATCTAAAATATGATACATTGGTCCCATTAATAAAACCCCATGATACTTATTACTTTCTAAAATGTTTAAATTAAGAGCATTTTCACATAAATATCCTTCTGCATTTAGTCCTGATTCTTCAATATTGTGCTTTGCTATTTCAAGTTCCTTTTCAGATAGTTCTAATAAAGTTACATTATATTTCTTTTTTAATAACTCTAATGAGTATCTTCCTGGGCCAGAGCCTATATCAATAATCTCACCTATTTTAGGAAAATATTTATCTATAAGGTGCATTGTACTATTAAACTCTATGCTACTATATGGATTATTTAATCTTTCTAGCTCCAATTGTGCATTTTCATCATAATAACCTTTTACTACCTCACTCACAATATACCCCTTTCAAATTCAAAATAATGTTCTATTAAAGCAAACCAATATTACTTTTTTCACAAATCTTGTGTATTTCTTCACCCCATAAAGAAGCTTGAACTTCTCCAATATGAGCTTTTCTAAGGAAGTACATACATATCCTTGACTGACCTATTCCCCCACCTATAGTATAGGGTAACTTACCTTCTAATAACATCTTATGAAATTCTAATGACCTTTTATGATCACACCTTGCAATACTTAGTTGTTTTTCTAGTGTCTTTTCATCTACCCTTATTCCCATAGAGGATAGTTCAAGTGCAATATTTAACACTGGATACCAAAATAATATATCTCCATTTAAGTTCCAATCATCATAATCTGGAGCTCTTCCATCATGTCTTTCACCTGACTTTAACACCCCTCCTATTTGCATTAAAAACACTGCCTTCTTCTCTTTACAAATAGCGTGTTCTCTTTCTTTTGATGTTAACTTTGGATACATATTTTCTAACTGTTGCGTAGTTATAAAGAATATTTCTTCTGGTAAAATTTTATTTAAACTAGTATACTCACTACAAATATACTCCTCTGTTTCTTTAAAAACCTTATATATGGACTTTACTGTTCCTTTTAAAGTTTCTATATTTCTTTCTTCTTTTAAAATAATCTTTTCCCAGTCCCATTGATCTACATATATAGAATGTATATTATCTAGATCCTCATCTCTTCTTATGGCGTTCATATCCGTATAAAGACCTTCACCTTCCTTAAATCCATATCTATGCAAAGCCATTCTTTTCCACTTTGCTAGAGAATGTACTATTTGAGCCTCTCTTTCCTCCAATGCTTTAATTCCAAAACTTACCGGCCTTTCTATTCCATTTAAATCATCATTTAATCCAGTATCGCTAGTTACAAATAAAGGAGCAGATACTCTTGTTAAATT
>CAYYWN010000462.1:0-1832 GCA_964474485.1 uncultured Clostridium sp.
CAAATGGCAGAGCTTCTGGTGCACTAGCATCGGCTATAGTATCACCTATATTAACTCCTTCTATTCCACTTAATGCCACTATATCTCCAAGCTTAGCCTCTTCTACATCTTCTCTTGCTGTTCCATTATATACATAAAGGTTAGATATTTTTGCATTCTTATTTTGTCCGCCTCTAGACATTAAAACAACATTTTCGTTTTTCTTTATAACTCCTCTTTGTACCTTTCCTATAGCAATTCTACCTACATACTCGTTAGAATCTATAGTTGTTATAAGTAATTGAAGTGGCTTATCTATATATCCTTCTGGTGCTTTTACTCTTTTAATTACCGTATCAAGTAAAGGTATCATATCCATATTTCCATCTTCAGGATCTAATCTAGCATAATTTCCTTTAGCTGAAGCATAAACTATAGGGAAGTCTAATTGTTCATCAGTAGCTCCAAGTTCAATGAAAAGTTCAAAAACTTCATCAATAACTTCTACTGGTCTTGCATTAGGCTTATCTATTTTGTTTACTACAACTATTGGGTTTAGTCCTAGTTCTAATGCCTTTTTAAGAACAAATTTAGTTTGAGGCATAGGACCTTCGTATGAGTCAACTACTAGTAGAACACTATCTACCATTTTAAGAACTCTTTCTACCTCTCCACCAAAATCAGCATGACCTGGTGTATCTACTATATTTATTTTAACTCCATTGTAAGTTACAGTTGTATTTTTTGATAAGATAGTTATTCCTCTCTCTTTTTCAAGATCATTAGAGTCCATAACCCTCTCTTCTACTCTTTCATTTGCTCTATAGTTATGACTTTGTTTTAGCATAGCATCTACAAGTGTAGTCTTGCCGTGGTCTACGTGGGCAATAATCGCCACGTTTCTAATATCGCTTCTTATAAATAAACTCATGTTTTAGCCTCCAAAATTTAAGATTTGATTCTTGTACACAAAACAAAATTGGATACGCCAAAGTACCCAATTTTGTTCTTAACCATATTAATTCTAATATTATGTTATTGAAATGTCAACTTAGTAATTAATAATAATTAATATATAGGATAATTTTCTATTTATACAATTTATATAAGCATTTTATTTTACCCTTATCAAAGGGCTTATATACTTGGTTTCTCCTTAAATACTTATGTGTTTTAAAATTAATTAAAAATATATTTTTAATTAATTAAGTCTTTTGTTTAATTTAACTATATTTCCATTATTATAGGAAGTATCATAGGTCTTCTTTTTGTTTTTTCATATAAAAAAACTCTTAAGCCTTCTTTTATTGTAGATTTCATAGTAACCCAATCTGTTGAATGTCTTTCTTCACATATTTTTAAAGATTTCTTCACTACTTCTCTAGCTTCTTCCATAAGTCCCTCAGATTCTCTTACATACACAAATCCTCTAGAAATTATATCTGGCCCTGCGATGACATTGCCTGTTTCTTTTTCAATAGTTATGACTACTGTTAAAATACCATCTTGTGATAAGTGCTTTCTATCTCTCAATACGATATTACCTACATCCCCAACACCAAGGCCATCTACAAATACATGACCTGAAGGCCCAGTTCCATTTTTTCTTATCATATCTCTACTAACTTCTACTACATCTCCAACATCCATAATCAACATTTTTTCCTCTGGTGTTCCAAGCTTTAATGCAAGCTCAAAGTGTTGCTTTAAATGGCGATATTCACCATGCACCGGCATAAAAAATTTAGGTTTAACTAATGTATGCATAAGCTTTAATTCTTCTTGACATGCATGACCTGAAACATGAACATCAGCTAAAGCCTCATATATAACCTCTGCACCTTTTTTAAATA
>CAYYWN010000463.1:0-1828 GCA_964474485.1 uncultured Clostridium sp.
ATAAAACTTATGTTAGAGAAAAAGGCAAGTGGACTAGATCTAAAATTATAATACAAGGAGGATATTATTATGAAAAATGATCAACTTCGTCCATCAGTATTAAGCGTTAAGTTAATACCTAATGTAAGTGCTGATATGGCTAAAGAATTTAATTTAAAACCAGAACATAAGAGTATAGGAATCATAACAGCAGATTGTGATGATGTTACTTATACAGCTTTAGATGAAGCTACTAAATCTGTAGAGGTTGAAGTAGTTTATGCTAAATCACTATATGCAGGAGCTGCAAATGCTAATAGTAAACTTGCAGGTGAAGTTATAGGAATATTAGCAGGACCTAGCCCAGCAGAAGTTAGAAGTGGACTTAATACAGCAGTTGACTTTATAGAAAGTGGCGTTGCTACATTTTATAGTGCTAATGATGATGATTCAATTCCATATTATGCACAATGTATATCAAGAACAGGTTCATATCTTTCTAAGACAGCAGGAATAAAAGAAGGTGAAGCATTAGCTTATCTAATAGCTCCACCACTAGAAGCAATATATGCATTAGATGCAGCTATGAAAGCAGCAGCAGTTGAGCTTAAGGCATTCTTTGGTCCTCCATCTGAAACTAACTTTGGTGGAGCACTTTTAACAGGAAGCCAATCAGCATGTAAGGCAGCTTGTGAAGCTTTTGCATCAGCAGTTAAATTCGTAGCAGAAAATCCTAAAGAATATTAAGATTAGGTGAAGAATATGAATAAATCCACCTTGGGGTTTTTAGAAACTTATGGATTTGTTGCTGCTGTAGAAGGTCTTGATGTGGCTTTGAAATCTGCAAATGTGGAACTTGTTAGCTGTGAATTTATAAGCAGTGGAATAGTTACAGTTGTAATTACAGGAGATGTAGCATCTGTGAAAGCTGCTGTGGAGGCTGCATGCACAGCGATAGATAGGATAGGAACTTTAAGAAATGCCCATGTAATAGCTAGAGCCGATGATCAAGTTTTAGATATGTTTCATAAAGATCATCATCAGCAATTAGAAGATTTAGAAAAAGAAGATGTTTATAAAATCTCTAAAGCTCAGGATTTAACACAAACTGTAGAGGAATCGAAAAATGTAGATGATCTACAGCTAAATGATTCAAAAGAGATAGATGAGTCAGAAGAGATAAATCAGGTTATTAAAGAGGATATAGGTATTGATTCAGGTTTAGAGAATAAAAATGGAGTTGTGAATCAGGGCCTTAAAGTTGAAGAAATTATAAAAATGTCAGAAAAACAATTAGAGTCATTAAAAGTTCAAGAACTTAGGACCATGGCTAGAATTTTAAAGGAGCAACATAAATTTTCTCTGACTAAAAAACAAATTAAGTTTAGTAAAAAGGATGAACTGATAAAAGCTATTCTTAATGAAAAGTAGAGGAGTATGAAATATGGAACTTTTAGATAAAGACTTATTATCATTACAAGAAACAAGAACACTTATATCTAAGGCTAAAAAGGCTCATGATATATATAAAATGTTTTCTCAATCAAAGGTTGATTCAATAGTTAAAGCTGTAGCAGAGGCTGCTGAAAAAGAAGCTGTAAGACTTGCTAAAATGGCTCATGAAGAAACTGGATTTGGAATATGGCAAGATAAAGTAGTAAAAAATACTTTTGCAAGCAGAGTAGTTTATGAAAGTATAAAAGATTTAAAGACAGTTGGAATAATAAAAGAAAATGATGCAGATAAGTATTTTGAAGTTGGTATGTCACTTGGAGTTATAGCAGCGCTTATACCATCAACTAATCCAACATCAACAACAATGTATAAAACATTGATTTCAATAAAATCA
>CAYYWN010000464.1:0-1825 GCA_964474485.1 uncultured Clostridium sp.
CTTTTGAAACACTAACTACTATAGCTGAATTTGCATTTTCTAAATCCCTTTTATTCTAACTCATACCATGTACCACAAGTAAGCTTTCCGCTGAGCTTGCACCGACAACCTCTCCTCCAGAACACATACAAAATGAATAAACAGATCTTTGTAACTTTTCACTTCTATATGCTAATCTATAATCTGCTGCCTTAAGTCTTGGATGATTTGCATTTTTACCATATTGGCTATAATTAATAATCTCTTGTTTATGTTCAACTCTAACCCCTATAGCAAATGCTTTAGGCTCCATTAAAATAGAGGACTTGCTTAGCATCTCGTAGGTATCTCTTGAACTATGCCCTATAGATAATATTAAGCAATCACAAGGTATCTCATTTCCATTTACTCTAATTGAAGTTAATACTCCCTCTTTAGAATTAATAGCTTCTAATTTATGATCAAATAGTACCTCTCCCCCTAAAGCTATTATCTCTTTTCGTATATTCTTAACTACTCCCTTTAATATATCTGTACCTATATGAGGCTTCCCCTTATATATTATTTCCTCTGGAGCCCCACCTTTTACAAGCTCTCTTAGTATATAATCACATCTTTTATCCTTTATTCTAGTGGTGAGCTTTCCATCAGAAAATGTACCAGCTCCCCCTTCACCGAATTGAACATTTGATTCCTTATTTAATATTCCCTTTGTCCAAAAGTCTTCTACAGTTTTAGTCCTTCTATCTACATCTTCGCCTCTTTCAATTATAATTGGATTATACCCAGCTCTTGCTAGCATTAATGCGCTAAATAAGCCTGATGGTCCCATGCCCACAATGACAGGTCTATGACTAAGCTTTTTATCACCAAGGTCTATATTTAACTTCTCATATCCTTCTTCTATGAAGACATCCTTATCTCTTATATTATTAATTATTAATTTTTCATTTTCTAAATTAACCTCTATGGAATAATTAAATCTTATATCATTCTTTTTTCTTGCATCTATAGATTCTTTTATTATTTTAAATCCTATAAATTCTTCTTCATTTATCCCTAACTTTTTAGACACCTTCCCTTTTAGCATATCCATATCTTCTTCTATTTTTAAATTTATATTATTTATTCTTATAGTCATGTTATTCTCCCTTACAATCTTAATCTTATTTCATTTTATTCCTCCACCTCAGAGGTGGCCCCAGTTATTTACATGCTTTTATATTTTCACCCTTAAAATGCTTCTCAAAGTATTTCTTTGAGAAGCATTTTATTTGTTTCTTTATTTTGTCATTTATTTATTCTTGCGGCTTTGCTACCTTGGTTATTGTAACCTTTAACTTTTCTGGACTTATACTTTGAATAGTCATTCCTTCTTTGACATTCACCTTTGGTGAAATTGAATGTTCTCCCTCAGTAAGGTTAGTTAAATCTATAGTGGCTGTAATATCGCCATCTTTTATCTTACTTAATACACTATCTGTACCTTTTAAAGATACGGATATGTTTTTGGTGTCAGGTTCTGCCTTAAGCCCTGTAGCAAGACCTGCCATGGTTACTGGAACAGATACACTATTTTGGTTTATTGTTTCCACTGTAACTTTTACAGCTACAGTATCTTTTCCATTAACTGGCCTTGACCCCTTTGGTAGTGCTATTTTTAAGGTAACAGTGTTATTACCTGTTATTGTGGATAAATCTAATGCTTCTGTTTCTATATACTCTATATTACCAATATCTTGAGTTTCTCCGACCAAATCTACCGATGTCGGATTTGGCTCTATAGTTTTTATTATTATATTTTGATTATTTTCTCCCTTTGTAGGAACCTTTATAGTTACATTTT
>CAYYWN010000465.1:0-1824 GCA_964474485.1 uncultured Clostridium sp.
AGAAAAGGTTTAGATTTAAATAAAATTAAAGCTGTAGTTGGTAGAGGTGGCCTATTAAGACCTATGCCAGGGGGAACTTATAAGGTTACAAAAAAGATGATTAAAGATCTTAAGATTGGACATCAAGGTCAGCACGCCTCTAATCTTGGCGGAATTATTGCATATGACATAGGAAAAGGTATTAATGTACCAGCATTTATTGTAGATCCTGTAGCTGTAGATGAAATGGATGACGTAGCAAGGATATCAGGAATGCCCGAAATAGAAAGAAGATCATTAGTTCATGCTTTAAATATAAAAGCTGTTACGAGAAGGGTTTCTGAAAGAATTAACCTAGACTTTAATAATAGCTCCTTTGTAGTAGCACACCTAGGTGGGGGGATTTCAATAGCACCACTTATAAATGGCAGGATACTAGATGTAAACAATGCCAATGAGGATGGTCCATTTTCACCGGAAAGATCAGGAGGACTTCCAGCTGGGGATTTAGTTTCCATTGCATTTAGTGGCAAGTATACTCAAAAGGAATTAAAAAAGATTATCATAGGTAACTCGGGATTGGTAGGATATTTAGGAACAAATGATGGAAGAGAAGTTACTGAAAGAATAGCTAAAAAAGATAAAAGAGCAGAGTTTATACTTTATGCCATGGCTTATCAGATAGCTAAAGAAATAGGTTCTATGGCTACGGTTTTAAATGGAAAAGTAGATGCTATAATTTTAACTGGAGGCCTTTCATATAATGAGCAATTAGTTGAGTGGGTTAAGGAAATGGTAGGATTTATTGCTCCATTAGAGATAGTTGAAGGAGAAGATGAGATGATAGCTTTATCTAAGGGGGCCCTTAGAGTTATAAAAGGTAAAGAAAAAGCAAAAATTTATGAAGAAGAGGTGCAAATAAATGGCTAAGACATTTGATGAAGTATTAAGTAAAGTAAAACAAGGAAAAATAAGAACAGTAGCTGTAGCAGTTGCTCAAGATGAACCAGTGCTTGAAGCTGTTAAAGCTGCAAAGGAACAAGGAATAGCAAACGCTATATTAGTTGGGGATGAAAAAGCTATAAAAGAAATAGCAAAACAAATAAATATGAACCTCGAAGGTTTTGAAATAGTTCATGAAGAAAATATTGTTAAAGCAGCATTAAAGGCAGTAGAACTTGTATCTACAGGAAAAGCAGATATGGTAATGAAGGGATTAATAGATACTGCGAACTTCTTAAGAGCAGTTTTAAATAAAGAGATAGGACTTAGAACAGGAAAACTTATGTCACATGTAGCTGTATTTGAAATACCAAAATATGATAGACTTATATTTATGACAGATGCAGCATTTAATATGTATCCAGATATTAAAGCTAAAATAGATATAATAAATAATTCAGTATCTGTTGCAAAAGCCATAGGAGTAGACATGCCAAAAGTTGCTCCAATTTGTGCTGTTGAAGTAGTAAACCCAGATATGCCAGCAACTATAGATGCATCTATACTTTCAAAGATGAATGATAGAGGACAAATAAAAGGCTGCGTAGTAGATGGACCTTTTGCCCTAGACATTGCCCTTTCTATGGAAGCTGCTAAGCACAAAAAAGTAGGAGGACAAGTAGCTGGACAAGCAGATATAATGTTATTACCAAATATAGAAGCAGCTAATGTAATGTATAAAACGTTAACTTATACTACAGAATCAAAAAATGGTGGTCTTCTTGTTGGAACCTCTGCTCCGGTAATAGTTACATCAAGAGCAGATAGCTTTGAAACAAAATTAAACTCTATAGCATTAGCAGCATTGGTAGTAGCAGCTAAATAAATTAAATAAAGTTTCAA
>CAYYWN010000466.1:0-1820 GCA_964474485.1 uncultured Clostridium sp.
TCTATTCTTGTGGCATTTTTATTTTTCTCCCACCTTTTTATTTTTATCATTCTAAGTTCTAGTGTAGAGCTAGGGTGAACGCCACAACAAGCATTTATATCTAAATCACCTATTTTAACAACTCTTATTTCATCATTTGTCTTTGGGAAAGCTCTTCGTAAATTTATATTTTTAAGTTCTTTTCTTGAAGGTATGAAGAATTCAGCAATGATATTCTCTTCAATAATATCATTAGCAAAGGTTTCAGCCTTTCTTATTTGCTCTTCAGTGAGAAGCCCTTCAATATCTACAGTACTAATATCAGATCCTAGATGAAATCCTACAGTATTTGTATTAAATAGTTTAAAGAAACATCCGGAAAGAACATGCTGACCGAAATGTTGAAGCATACCATCTATTCTTTTACTCCAGTTTATAGAACATTTAACCCTATGTATTTTAATAGGCTTTTTTTCTACAACATGGTATATGGTGCCATCTTTCTCATATACATCTATAACTTCATGATTGTCTATAAGTCCTGAATCAGAGAGTTGGCCACCGCCACCAGGGAAAAATGCTGTCTTATCTAGGGATACATGAAATTTATTATCTATCTCCTTTATATCAATTATTTCAGCAGTAAAATCTTTTATATATTGGTCTTCGTAAAAAAGTTTATACATTTAGTTACCTCCACAGTAATGATTTATTATTATATTCTATTTAGATACTACATTTATTAAGACTAATTAGTAAGTAGCTAGTTATGATGGATTATTACTTTAGAAAATGCGTTACATTTAAATTATATCAAATAAGAGGAGCTTTATACAAATACCAAGACAATCTCTTTGTGTAAATTAAACCTTTTATAGGGAAGAACACTGAATTTATTAGTTTCAATATTAAAATGTAGAAATACTTTACAAAGATCTGTGTGATATAATTAAAGTAAATAAAGTAAAGGGGAGTTGTACTATGGAAAGAAAAAAGTTATTTCCAGAAATTCAGCCATATAATAGTGGTATGTTAAAGGTTTCCGATTTGCATACACTTTATTATGAGGAAGTTGGAAATCCAAAGGGCGAACCAATATTATTTTTACATGGAGGACCGGGTGGTGGATTAAGTGATGCTTATAGAAGATACTTTGATCCAAACTTTTATAGAGTTATTTTATTTGATCAGCGTGGTGCAGGTAAAAGTACTCCACATGCAGAATTAAGAGAAAATACAACAGAAAATTTGGTGTTTGATATTGAGAAGTTAAGAAAACATTTAAATATTGATAAATGGGTGGTTTTAGGAGGGAGCTGGGGTACTACTTTAGCATTAACCTATGCAATTCATTATCCTAAAATGGTTTTAGGCCTTATTTTAAGAGGTATATTTCTTGGAACAAAAGCTGAAATTGATTGGATTTATCAAGAAGGAGCATCGGAAATTTATCCTGATAAATGGGAGGATTATCTTAAGCTAATTCCTGAAGGTGAAAGAGATAATATGCTTGAAGCTTATTACAAAAGGCTAACTAGTGATAATGATGAGGAAAGATTAAAGGCAGCAAAGGCATGGAGCATTTGGGAAGGAAATATTGTTAATTTAATTCCAGATGAAGAGTCCATAAATAAGTTTGGACAGTCAGGCTTAGCTCTTTCTATGGCAAGAACAGAGTGTCATTATTTTATAAACAATATGTTTAATGAATCTGATAATTATATACTAGAAAACGCTTATAAGATAAAGGAAATACCTTGGAGAATAGTTCATGGAAGATACGATATGGATTGTCGCATTTCAGCAGCATGGAAACTTCATAAGTTATTACCTAAATCAAA
>CAYYWN010000467.1:0-1820 GCA_964474485.1 uncultured Clostridium sp.
TCCTCAAACACATTTAAAAAAAGCAGGAACACCTACAATGGGAGGAATAATTTTTATTATATCTACTTTGATTTCTATGATTATAATGATAGGAAAACCAAGTGATGAGGCAATGGTAGCACTATATGCATTTATAGGATTTGGTTTTGTAGGGTTTTTAGATGATTTTATTAAAATAAGGCACAAAGATAACATGGGACTTAAGGCAAAACAAAAGATGGTATTACTTATAATTGTATCATCAGTTTTATCTTATTATGCTTATGGTAAAATTGGAACTGAATTATTTATTCCATTTACTAGTAAGACTATAGACTTAGGTATACTGTATATACCTTTCATGCTGTTTTATTTTACTGGAGTTACTAATGCTGTAAATTTAACTGATGGGCTTGATGGACTTGCTACCTCAGTTACACTACTAGTTATAACATTTTTTGCTTTAGTTAGCTTTGGAATGGGGCACTATACTCTTTCGATATTTTGTCTAATTTTAGCAGGGTCACTGCTTGGATTTTTAAGATTCAATGCATTTCCCGCTAGGATATTTATGGGGGATACAGGGTCTCTAGCACTTGGTGGAGCTGTGGCAATGGTTGCGGTAGCACTTCAACTACAGATATTACTATGCATAGTAGGTGGTATCTATGTAGTAGAAACACTTTCAGTTATAATTCAAGTAACATCCTTTAAACTAACAGGTAAAAGGGTATTTAAGATGGCACCTTTACATCACCACTTTGAACAGCTAGGGTGGCCAGAAACTAAAATAGTTACTAGTTTTTTAATAATAACAGTTATATTATGTTTAATAGGATTCCTTGCTTTTTAAAAATTGACTAAGGAGGATATTTATGAAAAAAAAGAAAAAGAATATTAAGCAAATAGATTTTATTATGTTTGCTTCTATACTAATTCTTCTTGCTATAGGGGTTATAATGGTTTATAGTGCTAGTTCATATATAGCGTTATACGGAAAAAAAGATAGCATGTTTTATTTGAAGCGGCAGGCACTTTGGGCTATTTTAGGAATTACAACAATGTGCATATTTATGAATTATGATTATCATAAGCTAAAAAAATATACAACCTTACTTATGATTATTTGCGTGCCACTATTATTTCTTGTTTTTGCTTTTGAAGGAGTAAATGGTGCTCAAAGATGGATACGAATCGGTCCTGCATCATTTCAACCTTCTGAAATTGTAAAATATGTAGTAGTAGCCTACATGGCTAAAAGTTTGGAATACAAAGGAAATAAAATTAATAGCTTTCTATACGGGATAGTACCCTATCTTTTGGTTTCAGGGTTTTATGCAGGTATGATTCTTTTAGAAAAGAACTTAAGTATAGCATCCGTTATAATGATAGTTACTCTTATAATTTTATTTGTAGCAGGTGGAAGAGCATTTCATCTCTTTGGCATAGTTACACCAAGTCTTTTTGTATTGGGAGTATTGTTTATATTCTCTGAATCTTACAGAAGAGATAGGCTTTTAAATTTCATAGATCCATGGAAAGACCCAGTTAAAAACGGGTATCAATTAATACAGTCATTGCTTGCGCTTGGATCTGGGAAAGTATTGGGGCTCGGTCTTGGTAAGTCAAGACAAAAGGCGTATTATATGGCAGAGCCACGTAATGATTTTATCTTCTCTATAATTGGTGAGGAACTTGGGCTCATAGGCTGTCTTTTTATAATACTATTATTTTTAATCTTCATATGGAGGGGGATAAGAACTGCAGCTAAAGCAAAAGATACTTATGGAACATTGTTAGCTACAGGAATAACTTCTATAATAGCAGTTCAAGCCATAATA
>CAYYWN010000468.1:0-1818 GCA_964474485.1 uncultured Clostridium sp.
TGAATGTATTGAGGGAATGAGAGCAGTAGATGTAGGCATGATTGTCGTAAGTGGTGTTTCAGGGGTAAAGGCAGGTACTGAAAGAGCATGGGAATATTGTAATAAGATTAAATTACCAAGAACAATTTTTATTAATAAATTAGATCGAGAAAATTCAAATTTTGTTAATGTACTAAAATCGCTTAAAGAGAAATTTGGAATAAGTGTAGTGCCAATACAATATCCAATAGGAAATGAAGAGACTTTTAAAGGTGTCATAAATGTAATATCGAGAAGAGCTAGAATGTTTAATGACAAAACTAATGAAATGGAGATATCAGACATTCCAAAAGAATTAGTGAGAAAAGTAGATGAATGTAAAAGGATGATAATGGAAGCTGTAGCTGAAACTGATGAAGTTTTACTTGAAAAATATTTTAGTGAAGGTTCATTAAGTGATGAAGAAATATACAAAGGACTTATAAAAGGTTGTGCCGATGGAGAGATAGCACCTGTTATGTGCGGAAGTGCACTTAAAAATATGGGTATGAGTACTTTGCTTGAAGATATAGTAGAATGTTTTCCTTCTCCAGAATATGCAATACCTCAAAAAGCTAAAGATCTAAATTTAGCTAAAGAAATCTTTATAAAACTAAATGAAAATGAGCCATTTTCAGCTATGGTATTTAAGACTGTGGCAGACCCATTCGTTGGTAAATTATCTTTGTTTAGAGTTATAACAGGAAAGATTAAACAAGACACTACAGTATGGAATAGTAATAAAGAAAAATCAGAAAAACTAGGTTCTTTATATTTTATGAGAGGTAAAAATCAAGTTCCGGCAAAGGAAATAATAGCAGGAGACATAGGAGCTGTGTCAAAACTTCAATTTACTAATACAGGAGACACACTTTGTGATCAATCTTTTAAAATAATATATGATAAGTTTAACTTCCCAGATCCTGTAATATCCATGGCAGTACTTCCTAAGGCTAAGGGAGATGAAGAAAAGATATCTTCAGGCCTTACAAAGTTATTAGAGGAAGATCCTACATTTACTATAAAAAGAGATACAGAAAATGCGGAAACTATAGTATCAGGAGTTGGTGAAACTCATTTAGAAATTATAATAAGTAAGCTTAAACATAAATTTGGAGCAGAAGTTATATTAAGGGAACCTAAGATAGCATATAGGGAAACAATTAAAGGCAAATCAGATGTTCAAGGTAAACATAAAAAACAATCTGGTGGTCATGGCCAGTATGGTGATGTTAAAATAAAATTTGAGGCAAATAATAGTGATGAAGATTTTAAATTTGTGGATCAGGTTGTAGGAGGATCTGTTCCTCGTAATTTTATACCGGCAGTAGAAAAAGGATTAAGAGAATGTTTAAATAAGGGTGTACTTGCAGGATATCCAGTTATAAAGTTGCAAGCTACATTATATGATGGTTCATATCACCCAGTAGATTCGTCAGAAATGGCATTTAAAATAGCAGCTTCCATGGCTTATAAAAAAGGGTTAGAGAAAGCAAATCCTATTTTGCTTGAGCCTATAGTTTATGTTGAAGTAATGGTTCCAGATGAATATATGGGCGATATCATTGGAGACTTAAATAAAAAAAGAGGCAAAGTTTTGGGTATGGAGTCAGAAGAAGGGATTCAAAGAATTATGGCTGAAGTTCCTGAATCAGAAATGCTTAAATATGCTACAGATTTAAGATCAATGACCCAAGCAAAAGGAGATTTTAGTATGAGATTTGAAAAATATGAAGAAGTTCCAGAACTTGAGGCAACAAAAGTTATAGAAAAGTCAAAAGAAGTAAAAGAATAACAAGA
>CAYYWN010000469.1:0-1804 GCA_964474485.1 uncultured Clostridium sp.
CATTATAAACATTAAGCTCTACCATTTTAGGATCTACCATAAGTAACTTTACTTCCTCTGGTGAATATTTGTATAATAAACTTATTATAAGTGCATTTATGCATACACTTTTCCCAGAACCTGTTGCTCCTGCGATGAGTAGATGGGGCATTTTGGTCAAATCAGCTACCACACAATTCCCACCAATATCCTTCCCTAAAGAAAAGGCTAAATTTTTAGTGCTATTTGTAAATTCTTCTGATTCTACAACTTCTTTTAAGAATACAGATGTTATATCTTTATTTGGAACCTCAATACCTACAGCTGACTTCCCTGGAATAGGAGCTTCTATTCTTACCCCACTTGCAGCAAGACTTAATGCTATATCATCTGATAAATTAACAATCTTACTTACTTTTACGCCAGGACTTGGCTGAAGTTCATATCTTGTTACTGATGGTCCCTTTGTAACTTGAATTACCTTTGCTTCTACTCCAAAACTGTTTAAGGTCTCTTCCAACTTAGATGCACTTGTAAGTAAATCTTTTTTATCATCTTTATTAAGCTTTAAATTAGAATTTATATTAAGAAGATCTATGGATGGAGCTTTGTACTTTACATCTTTTTTATTGTTTTCTATTTTTGATGATATTTCCTTATTTATAATTTCCTTAACATCCTTATCTAATTTAGATTTAGAACTCGCTTGTTCATATGTATCAATAAGTATGTTTTTATCTTGATCTTCTATTATAGATTCCGAATCTATAGATGAGTTTTTCATAAAATCTAATATTTTAATCTTATTATTTATACCTTTAATAAACTCTTCCCTATCTTTCATTACTTCTGTTGAGGTTTCTTCTTTATATATCTTTGATGTATTATCTTTATCAATATATTTTAAGCTTCTAGCTTTATTTTGCTTCTTAAAATTATTTGCAAAGGTATAAAAAGAAAAATTAAAAATTATTATCATACTTATAATATAAAGAGATATAAATACCAATATAGATCCTGTTTTTCCTATTAACTTGTATAAAGGTACATCTACTACATAAGCTATAATACCACCATGAAACTTATTACTCGTGTTAATTATAGTTTTAATTCCTTCATAAAAGCTTTCTTTGTAATACTCTTCTATGTAAAGAACTTGCACGAATAATATGGAATTAATTATAAATATATAACAACCTAAAAGTCTTCTATTTAGAGAATCTTTCCTTAGAACTATGCTTATTCCATAAAATATAAACATTACAGGTACACAGTAAGTCCCAATACCTATTAATGCCCAAGATACTTTATTTAAAGCTTGTCCTAATATTCCTAGAGAAGAGGTTAAAACATTTATAAATAAAAATATTCCTATAGTTATAAATACTATACCTATGATTTCTTTTCTAAAGTCCTCATCATACTCTTTATCTTTAGCTTTCTTTTTATTTGCCATACTTTTCACCCCATAGTTATATTCTACGAAACAAATAAATATCCTTTTAATAGTACTTAGATAATAACAAACCATAGGAATAAGCCTATGGTTTGTTGTTACTCTTTACTATCAATTAAGGATCTTAATTTTTCAATAGAATCTTTTATTCCGCCGACTTTCTTTATAAGACCATATTTTACAGCCTCATCCCCAACTAATATTGTACCCATGTCATTTAATAATTCGTTTGTTTCCATCATAAGCTTTTTTAATGTATCTAATTCGATGTTTGAAGTCCTTAGTATAAAATCATTTACTCTTTCTTGCATCTTATTAAAATAATTAAAGGTTTGAGGTGCACCAATAACCAATCCATTCATTCTTATA
>CAYYWN010000470.1:0-1801 GCA_964474485.1 uncultured Clostridium sp.
AAAGGCAGTTAAAGAGTGTAACTTACCCTTATCTAAAAAGATACGTATTATATTTGGAACTAATGAAGAAACAGGATCTAAGGATATGGATCATTACATGAAATATGAAAAGCCACCTATAGCTGGATTTACTCCAGATGCAGAATATCCTATTATTTATGCGGAAAAGGGTGCCACAATATTTGATATTGTAAAAGAGATAGATATATTAGAAGATGAAGATTTTAAGATAAACTATATAAAAGGTGGAAACAGGGCTAATATGGTTCCAGATTACTGTGAAGCATCTATGTCAGGATTTTCTTATGATACTTTAAAGTGTCATATAGAAAAGTTTAACCAAAAAGAAGGTCTTAAGGTATTATTAGAACAAGAAAATGAAAATATAATAATTAAGACTTATGGAATTTCAGCCCATGGAAGTACACCAGAACTAGGTAAAAATGCAATAATGCTTATGATTGATATTTTAAGTAACCTTGATATTTCAAATAATTCTTTAAAGGAATTTATAAACTTTGTTAATAAATACATAGGTTATGATGTTTATGGAAGAAATTTTGGGGTGTACTTAGAAGACCAAGCTTCAGGGAAACTATCTTTTAATGTAGGAGTTATAAGATGTAATGAAGGGAAGATGATTATGACTTTAAATTTAAGATACCCTGTTACCTTTAAGTTAGAAGATATGATGGAACCTTTTAATAAAACCTTAATTGGAACTGGTATTAAAATTGAAAACTTTGAGGAAGATAAGCCTCTGTATTTTCCACCAGATCATGAATTAATAAAGACCCTACAAAGGGTTTATAAAGAACAAACAGGTGATGAGCCAAAATTATTAGCTATAGGTGGAGGGACTTATGCAAAGGAAATACCTAATATAGTTGCATTTGGACCCATTTTTCCAGGTAAGCCTGATTTAGATCATCAACCTAATGAATATATAGAAATTGATGATTTAATACTAAATGCGAAGATATATGGTAATGCCATATATGAATTAGCAAAATAGACATTAGAAAGGATGTGTAATAACTTTATTTTAAAATTTAGTTAATTTTAGGATGGAGTGATATGATGTTTAATGATAGAAAGTTTAAATACAGGATGGTTTATTTTGTAGGAGTAATACTAGCTATATTAGCGGTAAACTATTTTGCTACAAATATGGGAACAAAAGAAATACCTTACAATCAATTTTTAACTTTAGTTCAAGAAGGTAGCGTAGAAAAAGTAGTTATTCAAAGAGATAAAATTGTTATAAAAGCTAAAGAGGGTACTGAATTTGCTGAAAAAGCTTTATATACAGGAAACCTTAGAGATCCTAATATTATAAATATATTAAGCAATGCTAAAGTAGAATTTAATGCAGATGTTCCAAACAATAGCCCTATTTTAAATTCAATATTATCTATAGTTTTTCCTTTAATTATCTTTTTTATGATAGGAAGACTTCTTTTTGGTAAAATAGATAAAAAAATGGGTGGCGGAGTTATGTCCTTTGGAAAAAACACTGCTAAACTTTATGCTGAAAATGAAACAGGAAAGACTTTTAAGGACGTTGCAGGACAAGAAGAAGCAAAGGAATCTTTAGTAGAAATTGTGGATTTCCTTCATAAACCTGAAAGGTATGCAGAAATCGGAGCTAAACTACCTAAGGGAGCACTACTTGTAGGACCTCCAGGGACAGGAAAAACCCTACTTGCAAAGGCTGTAGCTGGAGAAGCTAAAGTTCCATTTTTCTCATTATCAGGTTCTGATTTTGTTGAAATGTTTGTAGGAATGGGAGCTTCAAGAG
>CAYYWN010000471.1:0-1793 GCA_964474485.1 uncultured Clostridium sp.
CCAAAAGAAATACTAGAAAGTCCTTTATCTTTTCCACCAAAGGAGGAACTAGAAAAAGGAGATTACTTAATGGATATAGGAGATGCTGTGAAGTATTATGATTTAATTTGGTCAGAAATTAAGAATTAAGGTTCTATATTCTAGTGGAAACTTTATAATATTTCCATACCATATCATAGTTAAAACTTAGATGATTATCTTAGTAATAATTTATATGGAATTGCTTTTATTAGACCTTTATAAATACAATCTTCATAAAAAAGCAGGCTTAGCCTGCTTTTTTATGCTGTGTTATTGATAATGATTTCCAACTAATATATTATATTAGTATAAATAAGAATGAAATCATTAATATTATGATTTATATTTTTCAAATAGTAGATAATAGTAATAAATAAAATGGTTAAAAATCCACAATAAAAGGAGAAGTTTTATGAACATCAAAGGTACAAAGATTTCCATAATAGGAGCAGGATTTGTAGGTTCCACTACAGCTTATGCGTTAATACTTGAAGGACTTGCGTCAGAAATAGTAATTGTAGATATAAATAAAGATAAGGCAGTAGCTGAGGCTATGGATTTGTCTCATGGAGCATCCTTTGTGAAACCAGTAGATATAAAGGCGGGAGATTATGAGGATACAAAAGATTCAGATATAGTAATAATAACAGCAGGGGTTGGACTTAAACATGGAGAAACTAGATTAGATTTAATAAATAAAAATTTAAAGGTATTTAAAAGTATAATACCGGAAGTGGTTAAGTATAATCCAAACTCTATTTTACTTGTAGTTTCTAATCCAGTAGATATCTTAACTCAGATTACATATAAACTTTCAGGATTTCCAAAGGAAAGGGTAATAGGTTCGGGAACAGTTTTAGATACCTCAAGATTTAGATATATGCTAAGTGAGCATTTTAAAATCGATGCAAGAAATATACATACCTACATTATAGGAGAACATGGAGACTCTGAAATTGCAGCATGGAGTCTTACAAGTATTGCAGGTATGAATGCAGAGCAATATTGTGATGAGTTATTAGGTGGTTGTGATATAAATTTTAAAACTACTATGCCAAAGAAGGTTAAAAATGCAGCTTATGAAATACTAAATAGAAAAGGATATACTAACTATGGAGTAGCTGTTGCTATTAGAAGGATTGTAGAGGCTATAGTAAGGGACGAAAAAGCAATACTTACTGTTTCAAGTTTATTTACAGGAGAGTATGGCATTGAGGATGTGTATTTAGGAATACCCACAGTAATTGGAAAGAGTGGTATGGAAAAGATATTACAAGTTCCACTGAATGACGAAGAACTTAAAAGTCTTAAAGAATCAGCAGAAATATTAAAAGAACATATATCAAAATCTGATATATAACAAAAAATATATATCAAAAAGTATGATAATAATATTGACAGTTTCTTATTAACACTATATAATAACAACAAATAAATAATTATAATAAGCATTGACAGGAAGAGTAATTATAAATGGAAGTTTTAGCGAGTAGGAGTTGGTGAAAGTCCTATACTAAATTTATAATGAAGAACATCCTAGAGCTTTCAAGCGAAATCTAAGAGAGTAGTATTGAACGGAGCCTAAACGTTAAAAATAGGACAGTATCGAATTCATTAATTGATTCCGTACTGATTAAGTGAACTATTTTAGTTAACCTAGGTGGTACCGCGAAAGTTTAGTCTTTCGTCCTAATTTATTAGGACGAAAGACTTTTTTTATTTCAATGAATTTGGCCATATTCATTGAATCTATGAGGAAAAATTATTTATAG
>CAYYWN010000472.1:0-1792 GCA_964474485.1 uncultured Clostridium sp.
AAGATATGAAAATTTAGGTAAAACTTCAAAAGGGAAAAATTTGTTTGGGTAGGAGAAGATAATATGTCAAAAATAATGGTTCAAGGTACTGCTTCCTCTGTAGGAAAGAGTATTTTGGTAACAGCTCTTTGTAGAATCTTAAAAGAAGATGGATATAAAATTTGTCCTTTTAAATCACAGAATATGTCTTTAAATTCCTATATAACCTTAGATGGAAAGGAAATGGGGCGTGCTCAAGTACTTCAAGCTTATGCTGCAGGACTTGAACCAGAGGCATATATGAATCCTATATTGCTTAAACCTACTACAGATAAAAAGTGCCAGGTTATAGTAAAGGGAAAGGTTTATGGAAATACCTCTGCTATGGAGTATCATGAATTAAAACCTATATTTAAAGATATGCTTAAAGAAGATTTTATGAAGCTTGAAAGTGAATATGATGCAATAGTTATGGAAGGCGCTGGAAGTCCTGCTGAAATAAACTTAAGAGATAGAGATATTGTAAACATGGGTATGGCAGAACTTGTGGATGCACCAGTTATTTTAGTAGGTGATATTGATAAAGGTGGTGTTTTTGCTTCTCTTGCAGGAACTATGATGTTATTAAAAGAAGAAGAAAAATCTCGGGTTAAAGGTTTTGTTATAAATAAGTTTAGAGGCGATGTGGAGATATTAAAGCCAGGCATAGATATGATTGAAGATATAATAAAAATACCTTGCCTTGGAGTTGTGCCTCACTTTACCTTAAAACTTGAGGATGAAGATAGTGCTATTACTTTTAATAATAAATCTACTAAGGATATAGATATAGTTGTAATAAAGCTTCCTCATATATCTAATTTTACAGATTTTGATGCTTTTAGCTGTGAAGAAGACGTATCTATAAGATTTGTAAGAGATAAGAAGGATTTTAAAAGTCCAGATCTTGTTATAATACCAGGAAGTAAAAATACTATAGAAGACTTACTTTTTTTAAGGGATACAGGGCTTGAGGACGTAATAAAAGATTATGGCAAGGACAATATGATAATAGGCATATGTGGTGGTTACCAAATGCTTGGGAATACTATAAAAGATCCATATTGTATAGAAACTGATGAAAAAGAAGTTAAAGCTTTGGAACTTTTAGATATAGATACTATATTTGAAAGGGAAAAGACCATGACTAGGGTAGAAGGATCTTTAATTAATACTTCTAAAAGCAAAAACAACATATATGGCTATGAAATACACCTTGGAAAAACTATAAAAGCCACACAAATTAAACCTATAATAAAAATAAATAAAGTTAATGATAAAGAAGAAGTGGGATATGATGGAGGAATTAACTTAAAGGGAAATATAATGGGTACTTATATTCATGGTATATTTGATGCTACAACCTTTAGACAACATATATTAAATCCCATAAGGAAAAAGAAGTTATTACAAGAAAAAGAATCTCCAAGCTATGAAAGTCTTCGTGAAAAGGAATTAGATAAGTTATCTAAAATAGTAAGAGAAAGTTTAGATATGGATAAAATATATAAAATAATAAATCTTAAATAGCGGAGGTAAAAAGTTGATTTTAATAGATTTAGCTTTGGCTATAATAATAGACTGGATAATAGGGGATCCTTATTCATTTCCTCACCCAACAATATATATGGGAAAAGTTATAAAGTTTCTAGAAAATAAAGGTAGAGAAATAATTAAAGATGAGAAGAAATTAAAAAGTTATGGATTATTTATAGTAATTGTCTTATGTTTTTTAAGCTTTGGAATTCCATATATTATTCTAAAATTAATAAGT
>CAYYWN010000473.1:0-1788 GCA_964474485.1 uncultured Clostridium sp.
TTGTACTAATGTAGATGTTATCCCTTCTAATATTATAACCGAAACCATAGCTACCAATGATATTGCTATAGGCTTTAGCTTACCTTTAATAAGGCTTATAAAAACAATTATAGATGATACTATAGCTATAATTGATATAGCTCGATAAAAGTATAGACTAACTCTAGCATCTGTAAAACTAGCCCCAAAACCTACACCTTTTGAACTATATACTAAATAATAAGACTTTAAAATATAAAATATACCTATCATTATAAGAAACATACTCGAAAGTACTGCTAATTGCTTTCCTGCATAATTTGTTATATCACTTTTAATAAATTTAACCTTTGAAAAAGGTTTTTTAAAATCTTTAGAATAAATACCATCTTTTGTACTCATAATTATATAAACTACAAAGGTTACAATTAAAAGTACTATTAAAAATGCCATCATAGCATTAAATAATGATTGAATAAGTGGAAGTTTGAACATGTAAAAAGAAACATCCTTATTGAACAAAGGATCCTTTACATTAAAGTTAACTGAATTGTTAAATTGGAGAATCCTATACCAGTAATTAGAAGCTGTTATATAGGATATTGAAAATGACAATATTACATTTAAACTAAAAAATACTATATTTTCTTTCTTTGCGTTTCTTTTATCTATTTGAGATATATTTTTATTCTTAATGAAACCTTTTTTAAGACTCCTATAATATATTATTATTCCTGTAAAACACACAAAAAATATAGGCATCATTAATTTTAATATAGCAGTTATCTTTTTTAAATATACTGGAAGATATCCTACTTCCTTAAACCACTTTATATTAATAGTAAAGTTAACTATGCCGTCCATAAAACCAAATATTAAAATAACTAAAATTAGTAATGGTAATATTATTTTATATTTCTTTTTCATTGTATTACTCCTTTCTAATAAACATTAGAATTTAATTTGTTTTAATCTAATATTAAAAATCCTCTACATCTTAACTCATTAGTTATCTTATCCATTATTTCAAGACTCTCTGCTGTTATTGTATGTATATGTACTCCTAATGTAAGTGTTGACAATGGCTGTGCATTAGATAAATTAAACTTACTTATAAAGCTCTTTATATCTTCATATGTCTTTATCATAAGCATGGCTTTAATTTCACCATAAAGAGGATGTTCTACTATTACATCTTCTATTACACCACCAAACCTTACTATAATCTTTAACTCTTCTTCAATTTCATCTTTAGTATGAGATAGCACTATAACCCTTCTAACAGAGTTAATTTGAATCTTAGGAATCATATAACCTTCAGGTGTAGCTATTATGTTAACACCACTAGCTCTTAGTAAAGCTACATCCTTAACTATAACTTGTCTTGTGACACTAAATCTTAATGCAAGTTCAATGCCCTTTTTTGCATTATTAGCTTCTATCAAAGTCTTTTCAATTAATTGTCTTCTATCATTTGAATTCAAAATATCACCTCTTTCAATTTAAGTTATCAAAATGTATTAATATATTTAACATTTCATCCCCCTTAACTTTATAATTGTGATGATTTTTAATTACATATAAAAATCTTTCATCATATTTATTTAATTCTTTTAAATATTCATATCCTTTTATAGGATGGTTATAATATACATCTACTTTTTTAACATTCATATACTTATTCATCTTATTCTTAAATAGCTTATTTATTATAACTAATAAAGATCTATCTATAATAGATAGACTTCCAAATTTCTTTCCTATATCATGTAATAGGCAAACCTTTATAAACCAAATCTTATTTAATGA
>CAYYWN010000474.1:0-1786 GCA_964474485.1 uncultured Clostridium sp.
AGCTGGGGAAATATGCTGGCAGCAGCTCAAAATATGAGAACACTTCAAAGTGAATGGTGGCTTTGGATACCCCCAGGATTGTTTGTATTTTTAACTGTTATGTCAATAAACTTTATGGGCGATGGAATGAGAGATTTTTTGGAGCCAAATGTAAGTTAAAGGAAGCACCTCAGAGGTGCTTCCTTTAATTAGAGGTAACTCTGAGGTGAGATTAAACTTAGTAGTTTACATAACCTTAAAAATAAAATATAATAAGTATAAAAGAATCCACAGTTATAGCCAGTTATATAAAGGCTCTGTGGATTATTTTCGTTTAAGATATATTTTTGTGGACAGATTATTTAAATAAGGTATTTTTGTGGATAAAGTCTTAAAAAGAAGTATCTTTTGTGGAGAGATTATTAAATTTAAGGAGTTTAGGTTGATGCAAAGCTTTTTTAGAGAGAATTACCAAGGAACCTCAAAAGGATGATTATTTTTATAGATTTAGGCAAGAATTCATAGAAAACATGGATTAATATTAGTTGATTCGGATTAACATAAGTGGATTAGTTATTTATTTTTTAATATTTAAAATTAAATATAAAGTTGTTAGGAGAGGTTTGGATGTACGATAAAGTCATGGAGTCAGTAAATTATATAAAAGAAAAGGTAGCTAGAGAGCCTAAAGTAGCGGTGATTTTAGGATCAGGACTTGGTGGGCTTGTGGATGTAGTAAAAGATATGCAGTACATAGATTATAAAGATATTCCTAATTTCCCACAGTCTACAGTAGAGGGACATGAAGGAAGATTAGTTTTCGGTAAAATTAATGGTGTGGAAACATTGCTTATGCAAGGTAGATTTCACTATTATGAAGGGTATACTATGGAGGAAGTAACATATCCTATATATGTTATGAAACAATTAGGTATCAAAAGTATTATAGTAACAAATGCCTGTGGAGGAATAAATACTAGCTTTAAGCCTGGAACATTAATGATTATTAATGATTTCATAAATCTTTTTGGAACTAACCCTTTAATCGGAATTAATGATAAACGTTTTGGGGTTAGATTCCCTGATATGTCTGAACCATATAAGATAGAGCTTATAGAAAAGGCAAAAACTATTGCAGGTGAAATTGGAGTAGAGTATAGAGAAGGGGTTTATGCTGGATTTATGGGACCATATTATGAAACAGCAGCAGAGATTAGATCTATCGGAGGACAAGGTGCAGATGCAGTCGGGATGTCAACAGTTCCAGAAACCATAGCTGCAAATTATTTAGATATGGATGTACTTGGAATTGCTTGTATTACAAACATGGCTACAGGAATACAAAAAGAAAAACATTCCCATGAAAGAGTAGTAGCAACTGCAAAGAAGGCATCAATTGATCTATGTAAATGGGTAACTAAAATTATTGAAAATATGAATTAAAAATATTGAGAATATGAATTAAAATTATTTAGGATATGAATTAAGGTATATAAAGAAGTTAAAGATCTCAGTAATAATACAAAAAAGACTGATAAAAACATTCTTAAAGATTTTTAAATATAAGGATTTTTATAAAATTACTTATACTTAAAATGAATTATATGATAAACTCTATATTGGAATTATAAAGAAGTGATAAAGCACCTAAGAAGATAAGAGCTTAAAAAGCTATGTATATTTTGAAGGTGCCTAAAATAAAGTTAAGAGGTGCTATTATGAAAAAAGAATACAAAGATGGAACTAATGAATATGAGATAATAGGAAATGTAGCTCATATAAAATTAGTTAAAAGAAAAGGAACAAT
>CAYYWN010000475.1:0-1771 GCA_964474485.1 uncultured Clostridium sp.
CAGTTGATATATGAGTCATCTTATCTCCGAATCCTAATATATTAACAGCTGCAGCTGAATCTCCTCCACCTATTATAGTTATAGCATTAGATTCTGCCATAGCCTTTGCAACTTCAACAGTGCCTTTTGCAAAGTTTTCAAATTCAAAAACTCCCATAGGTCCATTCCAAATTACAGTTTTTGCTGACTTTATTTCATTTGAAAATAACTCCGAGGTTTTTGGTCCTATATCAAGCCCCATATATCCTTCAGCTATATTTTCATCTTTTGTTATAATTGGTGTTGCATCTTTTGAAAACTTATCTGCTATTACATTATCTATAGGTATTAATAGTTTAACACCCTTTCGCTTAGCTTTTTCCATCATTTCTTTTGCATAATCTACTTTATCCGCTTCAAGTAATGAAGTGCCTATTTCATGACCCATTGCTTTTAGAAAAGTAAATGCCATTCCACCACCTATTATTAAAGTATCTACTTTATCTAATAAGTTGTTTATAACATTTATCTTATCTGAAACCTTTGCTCCTCCAAGTATTGCTACAAAAGGTCTTTCTGGATTTTCTATAGCACTTCCTAAAAATTTCAATTCTTTTTGAATTAGATATCCACATGCAGAAGTCTCAACAAATTTTGTAACTCCTACTGTAGATGAGTGAGCTCTATGAGCAGTTCCAAAAGCATCATTTACGTATATATCAGCAATAGATGCTAGCTCCTTTGAAAAATTATCTTCATTTTTACCTTCTTCAGGTCTAAATCTTGTATTCTCTAGAAGAACTATATCTCCTTCATTCATTTTTGATGTAGCATTTTTAGCATTTTTTCCTACAACCTCATCATCTGCTGCAAATAAAACTTCTTTTCCTAATATTTCACTTAGTCTTTTTGCTACAGGTGCTAAAGTTTTTGTTGAATCTGGACCTTTAGCTTTTCCAAGGTGTGAGCATAATATAACCTTAGCTCCATTTTCAGATAAGAATTTAATTGTAGGCATAGCACCTAAAAGTCTATTTTCGTCTGTTATAACTCCATCTTGAAGTGGCACATTAAAGTCACATCTTACTAAAACTCTTTTTCCTTTTACCTGAACATCTTCTATAGTCTTTTTATTAAATTTCAAAACTTTCACCTCTTTATATATATTTATAAGATCAAAGATTTATATATTAAAATAGTCTGGCCTTATAGCTTTAACTAACTACAAAACCAGACATTTATTAAACCTTCTTTAAAGCTACTTTTTATATTAAATATAAAATTTAAATTTTAAAATTATAAGCTTTTTGCAATCTTTGAAGTCAAGTCTGCAAGTCTATTTGAATATCCCCATTCGTTGTCATACCATGAAACAACCTTCGCCATGTTTCCTTCTATAACCATAGTTGATGGTGCATCTACTATAGAAGAAATTCAAAAAGCCACTGGGGCAGGTAGTGGTTCTTGCAAAGGGAGAAATTGTTCTCCACGAATAAATGAGTTATTAAAGCAATCTCAAGAATAGCTTTCTTAGTGTAAAATCGAAAGATATTATAAATGAAAATTAACAGCCTATTTAACTCATCACCTTCTTACCCCACATTTTTCCCGCATATTCTTCAGAATGTATATGGTTTAGAATAAATATGGTAATATTCTAAACCATATTTATGGCGTAACATATTAGAATACACCCCTTTTAAATCATATATCTTATTTCATATTCCTAAAAATGCAGTATTATTCACTTCAGAATAATACCGCATTATATGTTTTTATTCCTAATTTAAAT
>CAYYWN010000476.1:0-1766 GCA_964474485.1 uncultured Clostridium sp.
CGTTGCAATAAAATAATCAATAGTATCTATTAGTAAAGAATTTTCTTCTAATTTATATGAAACTAATCTTCATAAAGAATCTTCACTTACTAAAGAAGATATGGATGTATTAATGAATTTTTTTTCTTCTCTAAATACTAATGATTTCATAGATGAGCCTTATGATATTGATAAAACTCCTGCGTATAAAATATTTATTAACATTAATTCTGCAAAATATGTAATAAATATTTACGACACTGATTTTGTTTCAATTTACCCATGGGATGGTAATAAGCCAATGGACTTCATATCCATGAAAAATATTCCTGTAGCCTATAACTTATATAACTTTTGCAAATATAAAATAAATAAACCTTTGTAAAGTATATACTCATTTTTCAATATTATATAGATTATTTTAATCATAACTCTTTCTTTTAAGGTTAAAATAAACTTAAACTTTTATTTTAATGTTTGAGTAGTTTATGTATTATATATATACTTAATAAAAGAAGGAGTGAAACTATGGATATACGCGCAGATTTTCATTTACACACCAATGCTTCTGATGGAAAGCTTAGCCCTAAAGAACTAGTTCAATTAGCCAAAGAACAAGATTTAAAATTAATAGCTATAACGGATCATGATACAACTGACTCCCTTTATGAAGGTATTTTAGAAGGTGAAAGATTAGGTATTAAGGTTATCCCTGGCATAGAGCTTTCTACTATACATAATGATGAAAGCATTCATATACTTGGATACTTTACTGATGATTCCTATAAAGATTCAAACTTTCAAAACTTTTTATCAGAAATACAAGATTATAGAATATATAGGGCAAAAAAGATCCTTTCTAATTTAGATGAGTTTTTTAATATTAAATTAGATTATGAAGATATTAGAAATAGTGCCAAGGGAGTAGTTGCAAGACCTCATATAGCAAAAGCTATAATTGATAAGGGATACCCTTATACCTTTCAATATATCTTTGACAACATTATAGGTAAAAATAGTGTTGCTTATGTGCAAAATAAAAAGATTTCTCTTAATGAAGGTATAAGAGTGCTAAGAGATTTAAATGCAGTAGTAATCTTAGCCCATCCAAAACTAATTAAAAAAACGTCTATAGAGGACATAGTAAAATTTAATTTTCATGGACTAGAGGCTATATATTATCTAAACTCTATAGAAGAACAAGAAAAGTATATAAATGTAGCTCTAAAAAATAATAAGCTTATAAGTTGTGGTTCAGACTTTCATGGAATAGAAAGTGATGTTAAACATGGCTATATAGGTTGTATGGATAGTACATTAAAACAACTAGAAGACTTTATAAATATTTTTATTTAAGGTAATCCTACAATTTAATACTTCATCTTACTTTTTATGTTCCTATAGATTATAAAATCAAAAGATCTTAATATAAGATCTAACATTAAAAGAGTAAGAATCTTAACTTAAGATTCTTACTCTTTTTTTATTTTCTAAGGACTTATGCTTCTATTAAAAATGCACAGTACCCTCTCATTGCTTCATATATATCTGCCTTACTAGCTACTTCCCATGGAGCATGCATATTATGAAGTGCTACACCTGAGTCTATTACTTCCATACCATACTCAGCAAGGATGTATGCAATAGTTCCTCCGCCTCCTTGGTCTACTTTTCCAAGCTCAGCTGTTTGCCATGTTACATTGTGTTTATCCATTATTGTTCTAAGTTCTGCAATGTATTCAGCATTAGCATCGTTACATCCGCCTTGTCCTCTAGATCCAGTGTAC
>CAYYWN010000477.1:0-1765 GCA_964474485.1 uncultured Clostridium sp.
TATATCTGAAGGAAGGAAATCTCCAATAGAGCTTGTAAACCATAATAAATTAGTAAGGTTTTTTGATGGTTGTGATGGATTAAAAACTGGTTATACAGAGGAAGCTAAGTATTGTATATCTTCAACCGCATCCAAAGATGGTGTAAGAGTATTAGCTGTAATAATGGGGTCGCCTACTTTTAAAATAAGAAATAAAGACGCTAGCATGCTTATGAATTATGGATTCTCAAAATTTGAGAAAAAAAGCATTGTGGAAAAAGATGCAGAAGTTGATAAAATAGTTTTAGATAAAAGTGGAGAAAGGTACTTTATAGCAAAGGCCAAGGAAGAGTTAAATATTATAGTAGAAAAAGGTAAAAAGGTTGAGACAACAAAAGAATTGACAATAGATAAAGATAAGAAAAGTTATAATAAAGATGATGTAATAGGTCATTGTAAATATTATGAAGGAGAAAACCTTTTAGGTGAGGTTGAGATATATACAGACAGAGAGATTAAAAGGTCTACTCTAATAGATAATATTAAGTATAACTTAAAGAATATATTTGAAGGGGCAATTTAAAAAAAGACAATAATACTTCCCCTTTGAACTACTGGAAATATAAAAAACAGACTTATTTACCCAAACCCTAGCTAAATTTAATATGTAAAAAAAGAGTTTTTAAAATATAAGTATATATATTTTTGAAAACTCTTTTTTTTTGTATTAGATATATAAAGATGACAATATGCTAAGGCTATAATATAATTAATAGGTACTGCTAGTGAGAAATTATAAGAGGTGGATTCTATGGATGGCTTAAATATTAAAATATCAAATTTTGAAGGTCCTTTTGATTTGTTATTACATCTAATCAAAAAGAATAAAATGGATATTTACAATGTAAAAATACATGAAATTACTAATCAATATATAGAGTATATTAAAGAAATGAAAGAATTAGATCTTGAGATAACTTCAGAGTTTATCGTTATGGCTGCGACGCTTATAGAATTCAAATCAAGAATGCTTCTTCCAAAGATAAAAAAAGAAGATGATGAGGATGAAGAAGGGTACAAAGAGGATCTATTACAAAAGCTAATAGAGTATAAGAAATTTAAGAAAGCTTCAATATACTTTAGAAAGCTAAAAGGTGATACAGGGGAAATGTATGCTAAAATGCCAGAGGTAATTGGAGAAAAGATACCTAAAAGCAATGAAGAGTTGTTAAAAGATGTTACTATGTTGAATCTATATAATTTATATAATGACTTAATACTAAATTACAAAAATAAAAAGAACACTAGTAATGTTATAGAAAGACAAATACCTGTAGAGAAATACAAGGTAGAAGATAAGATAAGGCATATACAAGATATTTTATATAAAAATGATAATATAACATTTTATGAGGTAATACTTGCTTGCAACTCTAAACTAGAAGTTGTTGTTACATTTTTAGCATTACTTGAATTAATCAAAGAAAAATCAATAAATGTTACTCAAGGAGATAGTTTTTCTGAAATTTATATAGAAAGGATTATATTAAATGCATAATAAAGATTTAAATCAAATAGAATTTGAACAAACATCAAAAAATACATTATATACTTCAGTAATAGAATCTTTGCTCTTTGTTAGTGGGGAGCCTATAGATTTAAGATATATATCAAATATTATTGAATGTAACAATGAATACACAAAAGAGCTGTTAGATTTTATGATAAAGGATTATGAAAATGATAAAAGAGGTATAAAACTAATACATATAGATGGTAAATATCA
>CAYYWN010000478.1:0-1759 GCA_964474485.1 uncultured Clostridium sp.
AAAGTATCAAATCTAGAATAATAGGTTATTATTTTATAACTATACTAGTAACTATATCTTTATTAGGGTTATTACTTTGGACAAGTGTAAAGGGGTATTATTACAAATCCATGGAAACCATCTTAAAGGATCAAGTTAATCTGTCAACAAAGTTTTATTCAAAATATTTAAATGATTCTGATGTTAAAAAGGTTTATGAGGATTTAGAAGAAAGTTTTTTTTCTAATTTAGATGTTGAGGTTCAAATATTAGATAAAGAAAGCAGGGTTATATGGGATGATCTTGGTATAGTCCCTGGGACTAAGTTAGAATATATAGATATAAAAAAGGCTTTAGTAAATGAGACAGCTGTTTGGGTAGGGAAACCTGATGGGTCATATTCATCTAATAAAATAATGTCAGTATCAGCACCTTTAAAAATAGATTCTAATATAATAGCAGTTATAAGAGTTGTAAGTTCTATGGATATGGTAGATAACCTTTTAAACCGAATTGCATTTTTAATTATAATTGTAGGACTTATTGTTATGGTTATAACAACGATTTTAAGTTTGATTATCTCTAACACTATAACAAAACCTTTAAAAAAGGTTACAAATGTAGCTAAGGATATGGCAAATGGAAGATATGATATTACAGTAGAAAAGATTTATGAGGATGAAGTTGGAACTATGGGGGAAACTTTAAATTATATGGCACAGGAAATAAAGAAAAATGAAAAGTTAAAAAGTGAATTTATTTCATCCATAAGCCATGAACTTAAAACACCACTTACATCTATAAAGGGATGGGCTATAACTTTAAAGTTAAAAGAGTTTACTGATTTGAATCAAAGAGAAAAGGCTTTAGATATAATAATTCAAGAAAGTAAAAGACTTAGCCTATTAGTAAATGAACTATTAGACTTTTCTAAGTTCGCATCTTCAAAGATGAAAGTAAATTTAGGTAATGTTAATATAGGAGAACTATTAAAAGATATAGTTTTAGAAATGAGTCCTAGGGCAAAAAGAAATAATTTAGAATTAACTTATGAAATACCAGAATTGCCCATTATAGAAGGAGACAACAATAGATTAAAGCAAGTTTTTATAAATGTATTAGATAATTCTATGAAATTTATAGAAAAGCAAGGGAAAGTAAATATAAAAGCTGAAGATAAAGATGGTTTTGTAATAATAATTATAAAAGATAATGGAATAGGGATAAAGGTGGAAGACTTATCACAAGTAAAACAAAAATTTTATAAAGCTAATTCTAATAAACATGGTAATGGCCTTGGCCTTTCTATTTCCGACGAGATAATAAATCTTCATGGAGGAAGTTTAGATATTATTAGCCAGTATGGAAAGGGCACAGAAATAAAGATAAAATTAAAGGTGAGTAATTCATAAATATGAACTTCTCACCTTTAACTTAATTTAGGTTATTTTAGTTTTGATTAGTTGAAAGTTATGGTATTAACTATTATTTTATATTGTGTTCGTAAGATTCTACCATTCTCTTAACCATTTCTCCACCTACTGAACCATTTTGTCTTGATGTTAAGTTACCCTTATCAGTTTGTTCATAATTAGTTAAACCAAGTTCACTTGCAATTTCCATCTTGAATTTGTTTAACCCTTGTTTTGCTTCAGGTACCACCAATCTGTTTGAACTAGTATTATTATTGTTTGCCATTTTACATTCCTCCTTTATTTGCTTTGTAACCTTATTATGTGCGGATTTAGATTTTATAAACTATAAAGTTAAATGTAATTAC
>CAYYWN010000479.1:0-1759 GCA_964474485.1 uncultured Clostridium sp.
AATTTTGGCCTTTATCTTGGTTTAATAAAGTAATAGTAAATGGACACTATAGCCCATTTAAAAATAACTCTATAATGTATATAGTTTTTTATGCTGTATTAACAATATTCTTTACTTGGTTCTATACACAGGTCACAATGAAACCTGAAGAAATGGCAGAGAATATGAGTAAATCAGCAGGCTTTATACCAGGTGTGAAACCAGGAAATGCAACAGCAAGATACCTAGAAAGGATTCTAGATAGAATCTCTATTATAGGAGGTATCTTTGCAGCAGTAATTGCTTTATTCCCTATAATACTTGAAAATTACACTTCTTTTAAGGGAATTTCATTTGGAGGTACAATGCTACTTATAATGGTAGGAGTGTCCTTAGATACATTAAGACAAATTGAATCTCAATTAGTAATTCGTCATTATCAAGGATTTCTTAAGTAAGGATGATGCAGATGATGCCAGTGAAAATAGTATTATTAGGTCCACCGGGTGCTGGTAAGGGGACACAAGCAAAATCAATAAGCAACAGATATTCTATACCACATATATCCACAGGGGATATATTTAGAAAGAATATTGCAGAAAATACCCCTTTAGGCATTGAAGCCAAAAAACATATTGATAAAGGTCATTTAGTTCCAGATGATTTAACTATAGATATAGTTAAGGATAGATTAAGAAAAGAAGATTGTGATAAAGGTTACTTATTAGATGGTTTTCCTAGAACAGTTATGCAAGCAGAAGCTCTAGAATGTTTTTTAAATTCTAGAGAGGAAAAACTTAGTACAGCTCTTTTAATAGATGTCCCAAGGGATTTTATATTAGAAAGAATGACAGGTAGAAGAGTTTGCCCAGCTTGCGGTGCTAGTTATCATATAAAATTTAATCCACCAAACATTGATGGAAGATGTGATGTTTGCGGTACTGATATAATTCAAAGAAAAGATGATGTTGAAAGTACTGTAAGTGAAAGGTTAGATGTTTATGATAAACAAACACAGCCTTTAATAGATTACTATAAGAGTGAAGATTTACTATCTATTGTAGATGGTACTAAAGCTATTAATGTAGTTTTTGAAGGTATATGTAGTATTCTAGGGAGCAAGAAAAATGATAATTATTAAAACCCACGAAGAAATTGAATACATGAGGCAGGCAGGAAAAGTGGTGGGAGATACTCTTTTAAAATTAGAAGAGATAGTAAGACCAGGAATTACTACTGCAAAGATAGATGAAATTGCGGAAGAATTTATAACTAAGCAAGGAGCAAAACCTTCTTTTAAAGGATATGGTGGATTTCCAGCTTCCATATGTACCTCTATTAATGAAGAAGTAGTTCATGGTATACCAACTAACAGGGTTTTAAATGAAGGTGATATCATAAGTATTGACTGTGGAGCTATTTTAAATGGATACCAAGGAGATGCTGCTAGAACCATCCCTGTTGGAAAAGTTTCTAGTGAGATTATGAAACTTATAGAGGTTACAAAAGAAAGTTTTTTCAAAGGGGTAGAAAAAGCCGTAGTAGGTAATAAGCTTACAGATATATCTTATGCTGTTCAGCAGCACATTGAAAATAATAAATTATCAGTAGTGAGAGACTATGTAGGCCATGGAATAGGAAGGGATATGCATGAAGATCCCCAAGTTCCTAACTTCGGAAAACCTGGAAAGGGACCCAAATTAGTTAGTGGAATGGTTTTGGCTATTGAGCCTATGGTAAACATAGGTTGTTTCAAAGTAATTACGAAACCAAATGGATG
>CAYYWN010000480.1:0-1755 GCA_964474485.1 uncultured Clostridium sp.
TATCTATCTCGTATATTGCCATACCAAATATATGTGATTTTATCTTCATCTCTTCTTCTAGTGTTAATCTTTCAATTATCATAAGTTTATCTACATAAAGTCGATATCCCTTATCTGAAGGTTTTCTTCCAGAGGAGGTATGAAGTTGTTCTAAATATCCCATATCTTCTAAATCAGCCATTTCATTTCTTATAGTAGCTGAGCTTATGCCTAAGTCATACTTTTTAGCTATGGTCCTGGATCCTACTGGTTCCGCTGTAATAATGTAATCATTAATTATAGCTTCAAGAATCTTTATTTTTCTATCATCCACATCCATGCTTTCACCTCTTTTATTAGCACTCACTCTTGTTGAGTGCTAATTGCTACGCTTTTAAAATAACATTTCAAGTTTTTTTTGTCAACACCATATTATCTTCATAAAGCTAAATTATTATGCTATAATCTGCTTTTACCATTGTAAACTTTCATTTACTCATTATTGCTCTATTATACACCTTAATTTATTTAATCTATCAAAAAATCAGCTAATACATAATTAGATAATTGTATACCCTTAGCTGTAAATTTCAAATATCCATCTTCTCTTTTTAAAAGTTTTGCATTTATATGTTTATTAATTATATTTTTATAATAACTGTCTATATCTTTAGAGAATCTATTTAAAAATTCTCTTTCTTCTATACCCTTACTTTTTCTAAGTCCCATAAACATAAATTCTTCAACATCTTCTTTGATTAAATTTTGATGTTTCTCTTTGTAAGTTTCTTTATTTGTATTTATTTTCTGTATATATTCTTCTACACCTTCAACATTTTTATATCTAGTGCTTTCAATATATGATGCTGAAGATGATCCAACTCCAATATATTCACCCATACTCCAATAAACTATATTATGTTTGCATTCTTTACCTCCTTTTGAAAAGTTTGAAATTTCATATTGATTATAGCCAAAATCTTTTAATATAGATAAAAGACTTTCATACATATCCCTTTCAATATCTTCTTCTGGCAATTTTAATGTCCCTTTATCATTAAAATCATAGAACTTTGTGTCCTCTTCCAATATAAGGCTATAAGCTGAAATATGCTCCGGGTTTAGTTTTGCAACCTTAATTAAGGACTCCTTCCAAATTTCAGAAGTTTGATTCGGAAGTGCAAACATCAAATCTATGTTTATGTTTTCAAATCCAATAGATCTAGCAAGCTCATAACTTTTTAAAAATTCGTCTACATTATGTATTCTTCCAATATTTTTTAATAATGAGTCATCGTAAGCTTGTAGACCAATGCTTAATCTATTAACGCCCATATCTTTCAACAGTTTTAGTTTTTCCTTATCCAATGTTCCTGGATTACATTCTACGGTAAATTCCACATCTGGTGTTAACTTCAACTTTTTTATATGTGTTTTTAACTGTTCTAACATTTCTAAAGACAAATAGGTGGGAGTACCCCCACCTATAAATATAGTCTTTATATTATACTGTAAAACTTTAGAATCAATTTCCTCACCTAAAGCTTTAATATAGCTTTCCATTAGATTGTCTTTACCGCAAAATGAAGGGAAATCACAATACCAACATTTACTTTTACAAAATGGTATATGTATATATAATGATATGTCCTTCATAGTTACCTCCTAATTGTTAACCAAATCTTTCCTTTTCCTTGAATCTAATCTACTTTTAGTACAGCCATAAACGCTTCTTGAGGAATTTCTACTGAACCTACTTGCCTCATTCTTTTCTTA
>CAYYWN010000481.1:0-1752 GCA_964474485.1 uncultured Clostridium sp.
TAGTGAATACATTATAGTAGGGGTTAAACCCAAAGCTTAAGGATAGAAAATAATATACTATAAAGAGGTGTTTTGTATGAGTAAAATTTGTAATATGGCAATGTTAGCGGACCAATGTGACAGTGCAAATGTTGATACGGATAGATGTTGTAGACTATTTATAAGAAAATTCTCCTTCTTTGAAGGCGAAGGTGCTGGTAACTGCGGAGAAGATATATTTCCAAGGGCTGGAGATGACATAGGGTTTTCTATAGTTTTTGGTAATTTCGGAGAAACTCCATATAATCCAGGGAATAATCCTACTGTAAGAGATAGATTGGTTATTCCATCAGGATTAAGTTTAAGAGTAGAAGATCTTTCTAGGGAGACAGGGTATGAGTTATATAGTAAAGAATTAGGAAGAAATTTAGCTGTAGGTGACATACTTGCTGCTGGGACTCATAACTTTACAGTAACAAAGGATGGGAAAGACAACTTTATAATACCACCTAACTCAGTTGTTGGAATATCTATGTTATTTAGAATACTATAATATAAAACTTAAAATTTATGTAAGTGACTTCTCATTATCTTAGATGACTATAAGTTTAAAGATAATAAATAAGCTAAATTATATAAATAGAATTAAGAAAGAGCATAGTTAGGAAACAAAAGAAATATTTGTGTAAAGAAATAGAGATAATAAAGTAAGATACATTAAGGAATGAAAATAAATATATATCTAATGAAGATAATGAAGATAATGAAGATAATGAAAATGATGAAGATATGATAAATTAATGGATACTTTAGTGTACAAAGATTAATATATATCAAAGGAATAAAAAAGGAAGCACTTGGGTTAAGACCACTGAAATATATCTTGTTTTTCAGTGGTCTTTTTAATGCTTCCTTTTTATTTTAGAGTTGTTCCATTTATATCTTGGGTTATTAAAGCTTTTTTCATAAGTCCGCCTAAAGCATTTTTAAAATGATTTTTGCTTACATTGAATTCTTTATAGATCTTTTCTGATGGGGTTTTATCATTAAAAATCATAAATCCATTATGGTTCTTTAAATATTCTAAGATAGTTTGTTGGAGTTCATCTACTTCTAGTTTAGCAATTTTTCTTGGAGTTAAACCAAGCTTTTGATCCTCATATATTTTTATTACAGTTAAATCAAGTATTTCACCATGATTTAGCTCAGTAAAATATTCATTTCTTAGTATAACGCCATTATATAGATTATCTACAGCTACCATTGCTGAATTGTTGGTTTGGAATCCGTAGACTGTTGCTTTTACATTATCTCCTACTTTATAAGTAGATCCTGTAGATAGATATTTTTCAATGTTTGTAGTTGCGGCTATTCTACCTGTTTTATCTAAATATATATAAAATAGATAGTAGGAGTCATTTTTTAATGAGTATAACTTTTCTTTTAAGGGAACAAATATATCCTTTTCTAAACCAAAGTCTACAAAACTTCCTATAGTAGTTGTAGAAACTACCTTAAGGTAAGCTAAATCACCTACTTTAGCTAGTGGCTTTTTTAGAGTAGCTAGAATTCTATCATCAGAATCACGATATATAAATGCATCTACCTCATCCCCAGAAACTAGTTTTAATCCAAGGGAACTTTTATTTGGTAGCAATATGCCATCAGAAGTATCTCCGGTACCAGCATCTAAATAGTATCCGAAGTTAGTGTTTCTTGATACTTTTAATTGGTTAAATTCGCCTATTTTAATCAAAATTATTACCTCACTTT
>CAYYWN010000482.1:0-1751 GCA_964474485.1 uncultured Clostridium sp.
CAAACTTTTTTCAAAAAGTTTAAAAAGTTTAAAAAGTTTAGCTATTTTAAATATAGAGATGAATGGATTAAATAAAACATATATAGACCAAAATACTTTAATAGTAGGGAATATATTATCTAAAAACCCTGGATTAGAAGAAGAGGTAATATCTTCAATTAACTTAAAGAATAGAGATAACTATGATTTAGGGAGGGAAGTTCTTAGTAAGTATTCCTATGACCAAAGCTTAGCTATATATAATAACCCAAGTATAAATAGAGCTTATAGTAAGTTTTTTATAAAGATTATCCTTATGATGTTACTATTTGGGATTGTGACTTTTATTATGGTGTCTATTGAATTTATAGGGTTTTATAAACAATTTGAAAAGTTTACTATAGCAGCAGAGGAGGTAATAGAGGGGAAATTTGATAATTTAACTGAATATAATAAAGAAGGATATATTTATATATTTGCCCATCAATTTAATTTAATGGCTAATAGACTTAAAGAATCAATGGATAAGCTAAAAAAAGAAAAAGTATTTTTTAAAAATATAATTTCAGATATATCCCATCAGTTAAAGACACCCTTATTTTCGCTTATTATGTTTAATGATCTTATGAAAGAAGAGGATATATCAAAAGAAGATAGAAAAAAATTTTTAATATTAAATGAACAGCAATTAAAGAGGATGGAATGGCTTATTATAAATCTTTTAAAAATTGGAAGATTAGAAGCTGGAGTAATAAATTTTAAAACATATAATAATTCTCTTAAGTTAACTATAGATAAAGCCTTGGCTGGATTATTAGAAAATTCTAAAGAAAAAAGCCAAAACGTAATGTTAAAAGGTTCTCATGAAATTTATTTTAATCATGATATGGATTGGACAGCAGAAGCTCTTTCAAATATTATAAAAAATTCTATAGAACATACGAAAGAAGGGGGGACTATAGTAGTAGAAACAGAGGAGACCCCCTTGTCTGTATCTATAATGATAATGGATAATGGAGTAGGGATTCCAAAGGAGCTTTTGGGAAGGATTTTTGAAAGGTTTTATAAGGGAGAAAATTCTGTTAATCCTACCAGCATAGGAATAGGACTATATTTAAGTAAGTACATTATAGAATGCCAAAATGGCAGTATAAGAGTGGAGAGCGAAGTAAATAAAGGAACTAAGTTTACTGTCACCTTTTTGAAGACTGTAATTTGATTTTTATAAATAGGTATTGCTTTAAGTTTTTTTATTCAGATGATATAATTCAACATAAGAAAATTAATATTAAAGAAGGGTAAGGTAGTATGCATACTTATAATTAAAAATTAGGGGGTATATATATGCAGGTGACAGCACTAGGTGCATTGATAGCATTAGTTGTAGCTATTGTATTAATAATTAAAAAGGTTCATCCAGCCTATGGTCTTATTCTAGGTGCATTAGTGGGAGGCCTTGTGGGAGGGGCTGGACTTACTGGGACTGTGACGCTTATGATAGATGGAGCAAAGGGAATAATGCCAGCCATCCTTAGGATTTTAACAGCAGGAATTTTAGCAGGTGTCCTTATAGAATCTGGAGCAGCAGCTAAAATAGCAGAAACTATAGTAGATAAGGTAGGAGAATCAAATTCACTTATAGCATTGACACTCGCAACATTAGTACTTACCTGTGTAGGGGTATTTATAGATGTTGCAGTAATAACTGTAGCACCAATAGCAATTGCTATTGCAGGTAGAGCAAAGCTTAGTAGATCATCTATATTAATTGC
>CAYYWN010000483.1:0-1747 GCA_964474485.1 uncultured Clostridium sp.
ATACTTATTTTCATTAAGGCACTAGGTAACAAATCGAATATAACCACTGAAAACATTAACCCTCCCGAAAATCCCATAACAGCACTTATAAAATTTTGGGTAGGATCTTTTATGAACATAGCAACGGAAGCTCCCACAAGTGTACCTATCATAGATACTAAGGAACATATAAATATTATAATCATAATTTTATTCAATTTAAAATCACCCCTTATTTATACAATCTTATTAGTAAAAATAAGCGATTATAACTTAATCTATAAATTCCTTTTGGCCTCTTGCTATCGTTATATTTTCAATAGTTTCGTCTGTATACATTGCTTTAACACCGTTTTTATATATCACATCTAACAAGTTATATTTATAAAACCCACCTTTTTTAATAATTAAAAAATAATAATCTTTTTCAGGGTTTTCTTTTTTTTCATTTTCATACTTTTTAGCCAACATAGGATATCTTTTGTAAAAACCTTCATTAATAGGCTTTGCTCTTTTATTCTTAATTTTAGTGCTACTTATTATTATTATTTCCATTTCTTCCTTGTTTTTAGTTGTATGTACAATAGATATTTTTTCGCAAAATATTAATGTGGGTTGCCCTAGTATACCTATCTTTAATTTCAACTTATTATTTAAGCATTGAAATTCAATCTTTTCCCAGTTATATTTACTTATAATAGCGCAGACAATCATAAATTCAATAAAAATCATGTAACTTAATAAAAACCAATTAATATTCCCATATAAAAATAATGCTAAAGGTAAAATTAAAGACATAGATATCATTAATATCATAAAGACTTTTAGATTCCTCTTTTGATTTTTAATAGCTTTTTCAATATGCAATTAATCACCTCTTAGCATATATTTATAAGAACATTATAACATTTCTGTATTCCCCATAGATTTCATTTTTTTTGCTTGATCTTCTGTTATAAGAGAGTCTATAATTTCATCTATATCTCCTTCTAAGAAGGATTCAAGTCTATAAAGGGTTACTCCAATTCTATGATCTGTAACTCTTCCTTGAGGATAGTTATAAGTCCTTATTCTTTCACTTCTATCCCCTGTTCCTACTTGGCTTTTTCTGTCTTCTGCAATAGATGCAGATCTTTCTGCCTCAGCTATTTCAAATAACCTAGCCTTTAAAACTTTCATAGCCTTTTCTTTATTCTTAAGTTGAGACTTTTCATCCTGACAAGAAACTACTATCCCTGATGGGATATGGGTTATTCTTATTGCAGAATCTGTAGTATTTACTGACTGTCCACCATTACCTGATGATCTAAATACATCTATCCTTAAATCATTTTGATTTACCTCAATATCTACGTCATCCACTTCTGGTAATACAGCTACAGTAGCAGTAGATGTATGAATTCTTCCGCTAGACTCTGTATCCGGAACTCTTTGCACTCTATGAACTCCACTTTCATACTTAAGTCTACTATAAGCACCTTTTCCCTTGATCATGAAAACAACTTCTTTAAATCCACCTATATCTGTTTCGTTAGAACTCATCATTTCTATTTTCCAATGTTTATTTTCAGAATATCTTGTATACATTCTAAATAAGTTGGCAGCAAATAAAGCAGCTTCGTCTCCACCAGCCCCGCCTCTAATTTCTACAAATACATTTTTATCATCATTAGGATCTTTAGGCAAAAGTAAGATTCTAAGATCTTCTGCTAATTCATCTTTTTTTACTGTAAGCATTTTATTTCGATCATAATAATTAGCCTTTTCA
>CAYYWN010000484.1:0-1739 GCA_964474485.1 uncultured Clostridium sp.
ATGCCAGCATATCTACCAATTTCTGTTTTTTTGTGTCCCTCATCGGCTGAGAAGGATTAGTATACCTAGATATAGATATAAATTCAACCCCCGTTTTACCTCATCATACTAAATTATTTTTTTATTACTTCATTTTTCTCTATAATACTGTGTTTTTTGATACTATTCATATTTTTTTAATAAACTCTCCACTAAATATTAATATAACTTATTATATAGCAGTTAAGCCTTGCATATAGCCATTTTTCCTGTACAGTAATATTATTTTTTTATTAAACATATAAATTAATTAGGAGGCGGTTATATTGGAAAAATGCAAAATTCATTACAAAAAAGATATGGCTATTTATGAACTTTCTCAGTTAATTAAAAATTATATAGATAAAAGTACCATATTAGTATGTATAGGTACAGATAGATGTATTGGAGATTCCTTAGGACCAATTGTAGGTACCCTTTTAACACATAAACTTTTCCCCTTGCCTGTTTATGGGAGTATTTCTTCTCCTATCCACGCTATAAACTTAATTGAAAGAGTCTCACATATTAAATCAATGCATCCTAATTCTAATATATTAGCAATAGATGCATGCTTAGGCGATGAGTCTTCCATAGGTGAAATTCAATTTAGAGATTATCCTTTACACCCAGGTAAAGGAGTAGGGAAAACCCTCCCACATGTTGGCGATACATCAATTGTAGGTATAGTTGATTATAACAATAGCGACAATATCTTTATTAATAAAAACATACGCCTTAGCTTTATTATTGACATGGCCACCATAATAACAGAATCATTATTTAATTCCCTATACTTGAACAAATTAAAAAATTAGCTAACTTAGGTATTATCTTTTTATATAATTTTACTCATTATCCTTTTATATTATGCTTAAAATTAAAATAGGGCTACTCTATAAAAAAGAGTAGTCCTTTAAACTAAATAAACTATATTTAAATTAAAGTTGAAACTACATTTTAATCAATTAATTCAACTTTATTATCATCTAATGTAATATTTAATTTATCTATAAAGTCTAACATCTTTCCTGTTCCAATAGCAACGCTTCCAACAGGATCCTCTGGAATATGTACAGGTACTTTTGAAATATGCTCTATAAGTTTGTCCAACCCACTTAGTAAAGCTCCCCCACCTGTCATTACTATTCCTTTTTCTGCTATGTCAGCTGCTAATTCAGGTGGAGTTTTTTCTAATACAACATGAGTCATTTCGCAAATTACCATAACAGTATCAATCAAAGCTTCTCTCATTTCAGATGATGTTACCGTTACACTTTTAGGTAATCCTGTTAATAGATCTCGCCCTTTAACATCTTCACTAAATTCTTTTTCTCCAAATACACTACCTACACTAACTTTAAGATTTTCTGCTGTTCTTTCTCCTATCATAAGATTATGTTTTTTCCTTACGTATTTAATTATAGCCTCATCAAATTTATCTCCAGCAACTTTAATAGATTCTCTTACAACTATTCCACCTAAGGATATTACAGCTATGTCTGTAGTCCCACCACCTATATCAATAACCATATTTCCACTAGGCAAAGTTATATCAATTCCAGCTCCTATAGCAGCTGCTAATGGTTCTTCTATAAGAAATACTTTTTTTGCTCCTGCGTTTATTGCCGCATCCTTTACTGCCCTTTTTTCTACTTCAGTGGATTCACAAGGTATGCAAATCACAACCTTCGGTGTTGATATCTTTCTTTTCCCACAGG
>CAYYWN010000485.1:0-1732 GCA_964474485.1 uncultured Clostridium sp.
ATTAACTAGCTCTTGGGACTAAAATTTTTACGGGTGTATAAACTACCTTTCGAATAGATCTATAAAGGGTAAATCCATCCATTAGAGGGATACTTAAAGGTAAGAGAATTAATGCGATACTATTTTCATTATTTTTTAAAATATGCATGGCAGTGAGGCCATTATCAGCTTCTAGGATTTCAACATCTTCTTTTTCAAAATAATCTTTTAAGAGCATTCTCATTCTAATTTCATCTTCAACTATCAAAATTTGTTTTCTCAAAACTAGTCCTCCTTTACAGTGCTATTAACATATATTATTATTATACTGTTAACTTAACTTACCTACAAGGGTAATGGACTTCATGCTTATTGACTCTTTCATGTTAAATAAACATGAAGTCATAGAATTTTTGGAATCTTAATATTCAGTTATTAGAATTATAAAGAATAACCTTTGCATTACAAAGATAAAAATGAGATAATTTAATTTGATTATAGGAGGTATGCTATGAATAAAGCAAAATTAAACCAAACAGTAATGTCTATTGAAGCTGTAGATAAATTAGCTTTTAATGATGCTATGACATATATAGATACTCTGACAAAGCCAATTGGAAGTCTTGGATATATGGAACTGATGGCTTCTAAAATAGCAAGTATAAAGGGATTTATGCCAAAAGAGTTAAAAAATAAAAATATAATAATTATGTGTTCTGACAATGGTGTTGTGGAAGAAGGCATAAGTTCTTGTCCAGAAAAGACTACAGCCTTAGTTACTGAAAACTTCACAAAAGAAATTACAGGGGTTAAAGTGTTAGCTAATTACTATAGAGCAGAACTTACTGTAGTGGATGTTGGGGTGAATCATGATTTTAATAATCCTAAGATTATTAATAAAAAGATTGGTTATGGTACTAAAAATATGATGAAGGGAAAAGCTATGTCTGTTGAAGAAACCTTAAGAGCTATAGAAATAGGCATAGAAATAGTTGAAGATTTAAAAGATAAGAATGTAGATATAATAGGTACAGGTGAGATGGGTATATGTAATACCGCTACTAGTGCAGCAGTGTTTTGTGCACTAACAGATTCAAAGGTGGATATAATAGTCGGAAAAGGCGGAGGTGTTACAGAACTTCAGTATGAAAATAAAAAACTAGTAATAAAAAAGGCAATAGAAATAAATAATCCAAATAAAGAAGATGTGATAGATGTATTAAGCAAGGTTGGAGGTTATGATATAGCAGCATTATGTGGGTGCTTTTTAGCAGCAGCAAGGTGTAAGATACCTATAGTTATTGATGGATTCATATCTTCCGTTGCAGCATTTTGCGCTTATAGGTTAAATCCCTTATGTAAGGATTACATGTTTCCCTCCCACCTATCAGCAGAACCAGGAGCTTCTTATATAATGCAAGAACTTGGACTTTCGCCTATACTGAATTTGAATATGAGACTTGGCGAAGGATCTGCCTGCCCTATAGCTTTTAGCATAATAGAAGCATCTTTATATACAATGAATAATATGGGGACTTTTGAGGCAGCAAAATTGGATAAAAAAAATTATATAGACATAAGATAGTATTATAAGGAGGCAAATATGGGAAAGATAACTTTAGTAACTGGAGGCAGTCGAAGTGGAAAAAGCACCTTTGCAGAAGATATTTTAAAAGAAAAAGATGATGTGTTATATATTGCTACAGCTATAGGTACAGACAAAGAAATGAAAGAAAGGACAGAAAGACATAAG
>CAYYWN010000486.1:0-1730 GCA_964474485.1 uncultured Clostridium sp.
TATGGCAGGGTTATTAACGAAGGCTCTAGCTATTGAAACTCTTTGTTGCTGTCCTCCTGAAAGTTCTGAGGGCTTATGATTCATTCTATCTTTAAGACCCACACGTTCTAAAATATCTAGAACAGCTTTTTTTCTGTTTACTTTAGACATGCCAGTAAAAATTAAAGGCATCTCAACATTTTCAAAGGCTGTTAATTGTGGAAGAAGATTATAAGATTGAAATATAAAGCCAATACTTTTTCTTCTAAAAAGCGCACGCTGATTTTCATTTAAGTTATGAAGATTAGTATTAGCTATAGATACCTCACCCTTATCAAAGGGCATGAGTCCCCCCAAAATATTTAAAAGAGTAGATTTACCAGAGCCTGATTCCCCGATAATAGCAGCAAATTCCCCCTTTTCGATATTTAAACTAACCCCTTTTAAAATTTCAACTTGTACTTTACCCATTTGAAAGTTCTTTATTACATTAGAACATTGTACTAAGGACATTAATTCACCTCCATTTCACACTGCAAAATACGAACTACTACTATTATAACATTTTGCTAATATATGTTATATTAAATTTTCCATAAATATTGAAATTGTGAACTGTCCCAATTATTTTGTTAATTGTGAACTGTCCCCATAACATAGTTAAAACACCTTGACAGTAATATTTTAAAGTTATAAAATAAATATGTACAAATTTATAAGGTAAGGGTATACAATTTTTAAAAAAATAATAAAGATAAAGTTGCACAATGGCGTGTAATTATAAAGAGTGATGAAGCTCCTTAAGATTTTTCTTAGGGGGTTTTTATATTTTTATATAAAAATATAAATTAAAATAAAGCTAGCTGAAGAATAAATAAGGTTAAAACAAAAGAAACTAAAGCAAAACAAAATTTAAACTTAGGAAGTGAAAGTATGAGTAATTTTAAAGTAGGGCCTAATGTTTATTTTGGAGTTGGAAAGCTTGAAGAGCTTAGTAAGCTTCAATGTAAAAGGGTGTTCATTGTAACGGATCCATTTATGGTTACATCAGGAATGGTAACTAAGGTTACAGAAAATCTAGATGCTGCAAATATTGAATATAAAGTTTTTTCTGACATAGTTCCAGATCCACCACTTGAAACAATATCAAAAGGAATTAAAGCTATGGATGCATTTAAACCAGAAGCTCTAGTTGCATTAGGTGGAGGTTCAGCTATTGATGCTGCAAAGGCTATAAGTCACTTTAGAGATCTTATAAATAAAGGATTGAATAATGTATCAGAAGATAAAAAGGTTATGCTTATAGCTATACCAACTACTAGTGGTACAGGATCAGAAGTTACATCTTTCTCAGTTGTAACGGATAAAAAATATAATGTTAAGTATCCATTAGTTGAAGAGTCCATGGTTCCAGAGATGGCTATATTAGATGCAACTCTTGTAAAAAGTGTTCCAAATTTTATAACAGCAGATACAGGTATGGATGTGTTAACTCATGCCATAGAAGCTTATGTATCTACTGAGCATTCAGATTTTAGTGATGCTTTAGCAGAAAAAGCTATAAAGCTAGTATTTGAATACTTAGAAAAAGCATATAGAGATGGAAATGACCTAGAAGCAAGAGAAAAGATGCATAACGCTTCTTGCATAGCTGGAATGGCATTTACAAATGCTTCACTTGGAATAAACCATAGCATGGCTCACATACTAGGTGGAAGATTCCACATTCCTCATGGAAAATCAAATGCAAA
>CAYYWN010000487.1:0-1730 GCA_964474485.1 uncultured Clostridium sp.
AGAAATCACGGTTAAGAATGTTATACCGAAACATCTAGAATCAATATCAGCAAAACTAATAGAAATGGGCGCAGAAGTTATAGAACAAGATGATTCTATAACAGTAAGATCTACTGGAAAGTTAAAGGGTGTAAACATTAAAACTAACCCATACCCAGGTTTCCCAACAGATGTTCAGCAACCTATGAGTACATTACTTTGCATTGCTGAAGGAAGAAGCATAGTTACAGAAAGTATTTGGGAAAGTAGATTCAAACATGTAGATGAACTTAAAAAGATGGGTGCAGATGTAAAAGTAGAAGGTCGCACAGCCATAATAGAGGGTAAAGAAAGGCTTACAGGAGCTATAGTTAAAGCTACAGATTTAAGAGCTGGAGCAGCTATGGTTATAGCTGGATTACTTGCTGAAGGAAGAACTGAGATACATAGTATAGAACATATAGATAGGGGATACCCTGACATAGAAGTTAAATTTCAAAAATTAGGTGCAAAAATATATAGAGAAAGTGTAAAGGAATAATAAATATCTCTATAAGTTAGTTTGGAGGAATATATATGATATTTTGTTCCTTATATAGTGGAAGCAGCGGGAACAGTATATTTGTTTCATCAGAAAAGTCAAAAATACTTATAGACGCAGGATTGCCAGGTAAGAGTATAGATGCTGCACTAAAAGAAATAGATGAAAATCCAAAAGAATTAGATGCTATATTTGTTACACATGAGCATTTAGATCATGTAAAAGGTATAGGGGTTATGTCAAGAAAATATGATATCCCAATATATGCAAATAAGGGTACATGGGAAGGTATGGCCAAAACTGTAGGGAAGATAAAAGAATGTAATATGAAAATTATGGATACCAGTGTAACAAATATAAAGGATATGGATATTATAAACTATCCTATACCTCATGATGCTACAAGTCCTGTAGGATATTCAATTTATTCTTTTGGGAAAAAGGTTAGTATCACTACTGATTTTGGATATCTTACAGCTGATATTAAAAGAAATATAGAAGATTCAGATGTTATACTATTAGAAAGCAATCATGATGTAGAAATGTTAAAGTTCGGACCTTATCCTTATAGCTTAAAGCGTAGAATTTTAAGTGACATAGGACATTTGTCTAACGATGATTGTGGAGCAGCTATAGTAGATATGATGAATGATAAATATAAAAGAATAATACTAGGTCATTTAAGCAATACTAATAACTACCCAGATTTAGCATATGAAACTGTAATAAGTGTTTTAAGAGAAAATAATATCAAACTTAAAAAGGATATAGTTGTAGAAATGGCAAGCAGAAAAGGGCCAAGCAGCTATATGAAGGTATAATCTATCGCATAGACTATTCTTATTAATATTTAGAGGAAGGTATATATGGATAAAAGATTTAAAAGTGCTTTAAGTATAGGGCTTTGCTTTTTAGCTTTAACTACAGTAGCTTGTTCTAAGAAGGATAAAATAAGTATAAATAATAAAGAAAAATTTAAAAATATCCAACTACCAGCAGAAAAACAAAATAATATTGAGTTGGATATTTATTTTGATGCTTCTAAGGATGCTTCGAAGATAGAAATAGCTAAAGAAGAGGTTTTGATACCAAAAGAAGAAGTAATAGGACAATTGATAATAGATTCTTTAATAAAAGGACCATCTATTAATGGTAAGTTGAAACCTGTATTACCTAAAGAAACTAGGCTCTTAAGCTTTTCAATTAAAGA
>CAYYWN010000488.1:0-1729 GCA_964474485.1 uncultured Clostridium sp.
ATTATCAAATGCTTATAGGAATAGCTTAAAGCTAGATTAAATGAAATATTATATAAAAATTAGGAAAAGAAAATACGTTATATAAAGATTAAATATAATAATTTCTGATTATATAAATTTAGAAAGTATTCATAATGAAACTTATGATTTAGTAATGTGTCTTGGACCCTTATATCACTTAATGAGTGGAGAAGAAAGAATTAAATGCATAAATGAATGTAAACGTATATTAAAGCCAAAGGGTATATTGGCCGTTGCTTATATAAGTAGATTTGCCACTTTCCTTAATATGATCCATAGAAATGCTTCTAATATAAATGATTTTGGATTAAGAAATATATCAAAAATAGGTAAGGATGTTTCTATCATTCTACCAATAAGGAAATTGAATTAATTATGAAAGATACTAAGATATCAAAACTTGAACATATTGGTACTGATGGTATAGGAGGAACCTTAAGAGATATAATTAATAGATTTAATGAAGATGAGTTCAAATATTGGATGGAATATCATCTTGAAACATGTAAAGACGAGAGTTTGATAGGATACAGTCAACATGGGTTATATATAGGGAGTAAAGAAAACAGCTAAAGCATCTACACTAATTTATGAAAAGACAACTAATGAACTTATAGGGCTTATTTAATATCCATTTGGGAAGAATGGGCAATGTAATAGAAATGATTTTATGGACAAGTTAATTTGTATTAGTTCATTACTTATTTTGTTATAGAGGATATAAGTTTTATATCCTCTATATTCTTTTTTTATTATTTACCTATAGATTAAAGAACTCTTTATAAGCATCTTCCTTGAAGCCTATTAGTATTTTATCTCCACTTATAAGTAATGGTCTTTTTACAAGCATTCCATTAGTTGACAGTAAATTTATACACTCTTCATTAGACATCTCTTTTATCTTATCCTTAAGACTCATTTCTTTATAAAGTTTGCCTGAAGTATTAAAAAACTTCTTGATTTCTAGATCACTTTTTTAAACCACTCAGTAAGTTCATCTACAGTAGGGTTGTTTTCAACTATATGTCTATCCTCAAACTCTATATTATTCGCTAGAAGAAACTTCTTTGCTTTAATACAAGTTGTGCACTTTGGATATTGAATAAATAATGTACTCATCTCATCGCGTCCTTTCATATTTAAACTAGTATACTTATATATTCTCTATTATAAAACATTTATTACTTTGAATACACTAATATTTCATTAAACACTGTAAATGAAGGTTAATCTTGATTATACTTAGTTTATAATTTAAAATAAATATCAAGATATGGAACAAGAACTATATGGCTGAGCCTTATTAATGCATAAAAAGGGAGTAAAAACTATGATTAAATAATTAGAAAGGTTTGAAATTGAAGAAATTATGAATATCTGGTTAAAGACTAATATTGCTGATTCTAGATAAGAGGAGAACAGTAAAATGAAGATTCTGGTTTCATGGAATACACAATGTCATGGATAAAAGGGGATGTTTACTTGGATACCAAAATCAATATAGAAGAACTAAAGAATACTGTTAAGAAGTTTTGTGATGATAGAGATTGGGAGCAATTTCATAATCCAAAAGATTTGACAATTGGAATATCTACGGAGGCAAATGAATTACTATCTCTATTTAGATTTAAAGATGAAGAAGAAATGAAAGAGATTTTAGATAATCCTAAAAAAAGAGGGCACGTAGAAGATGAAACGCAGATATATT
>CAYYWN010000489.1:0-1721 GCA_964474485.1 uncultured Clostridium sp.
TTCTACTAATAAAACACTCTATATAAACCCTAAGGATCTTGAACTAAAAAGAGTTTAAAATAAACTGGTATCCATAGGATAAATATTTAGTAAATTTAAAAGAGCTTGGATAATAAGGAACTACATCCTTTTATCCAAGCTCTTTTCATATCGTAAGCTTTCTATTCTGATTTACTCTTTTCAGGTAATACTAAATTTAGTATTATCCCAACTAAGGTAGCTAGTGCACCTCCTGATAAACTTATACCCTTGAAGTCTATAACTGCTCCACCTATACCTAAAATTATTATTACCGAACATATTATAAGATTTTTTTTCATGCCAAAATCTATTTTATTTTCAACAAAAATTCTAAATCCTGATGAAGCTATTATACCAAATAGTAGTATAGACACTCCCCCCATTACTGGTAGAGGAATATTGCTTATTACGGCTGATACAGGTCCTATAAATGACAACACTATAGCTATAATTGCTGCCCATGCTATAACCCAAACACTATATACCTTAGTTATAGCCATAACTCCTATATTTTCACCATATGTAGTGTTAGGTGGACCACCAACGAGTCCTGCAAAAATTGTGGCAACCCCATCTCCTAATATAGATCTATGAAGTCCTGGATCTTTTGTAAAATCTCGTCCACAAATATTATTTGTTACATATACATGTCCTATATGTTCTGCTAATGTAACAAAAGCTACTGGAGCCATTAATAGTATAGCATTCCAATTAAACTTTGGTGCCATGAATGTTGGTATCTCAAAAAGTTTAGCTGATTTTATAATATCTAGTGATCCATGTTGGATAACCCCTAAAATTAAAGAAAATATATACCCTACAACCATGGATACGATTATTTGTATTACACCTAAAAATCCTTTAAAGTACATAGTACCAAAAACACCTATGCCTAAGGTTACTAGTGATACTGCTATCCATGACATTCTAGAAACGCCTTCCATAGATTGAACCATAAATTTAGGATTTAACCCTGCCCAGTCTATAGCTACCCCTGCAAGGCCTAGACCAATAACAATAACCACAGATCCTACAACTATTGGTGGTAGTAATTTATCAAGCCATCCTATCCCTGTAAATTTAATTATAGCTGCTACTATGACATAAACTACACCTGCTGCAACTATACCAGATAGCATTGATGGCCTACCATACTTGGACGTGGCTGCAACTATAGGTGCTATAAAGGCAAAGGATGATCCAAGATACGCTGGAAGCTTTCCCTTAGTACACAATATGTATATCAAAGTCCCAACCCCGCTACAAAATAGGGCTAAAGAAGGGTTTGTGTTAGTTAGCATTGGCACTAATATGGTGGCACCTACCATTGCAAATAAGTGTTGGAAACTTAAAGGTAAAGTCTTAATCATTGGTAATTTTTCTTCTACGTCTACATAGTTTTTCATATTATTCCTCCTCTTTTTAATCTCACTGGATTATTTTAAAAGACTTATATAAAGAAAATCTTTTAATGCATTTTGTGCTACTTCAAAAAGAGTAGGCTCACCAATTATTACCAGACCTATTCCCATGTTAAATGTGCGATAAGCTTCTTGATCATTTAAGCTGCCAATTTCTCGTAAAAGAGAAACCAAAGCTGGCATTTCCCAAGTTTTTTTATTTATTTCAGCTTGTGTCCCAACCGGTAAAATACGCGGTAAATTTTCTAAAAGTCCGCCGCCTGTAATATGGGCCATTCC
>CAYYWN010000490.1:0-1718 GCA_964474485.1 uncultured Clostridium sp.
ACAATTATTTTGTCTTTTCCATGAAACTCTCTAATAACTTCAATAACCTCAGGTAAGGTCATAGAAGCTGAGTTATATATCTTCGAACCTTCCTTGCAAAATTTTAAATGCTCGGAATTCACAAGAGATCCCGCATATATTACTACATCTGCCTTTGAAAGTATTTCTCTTCCCTTTACAGTTATAAGATCCACATCTCCAGGGCCTGCGCCAATAAAATAAACCATATTATTTTCTCCTTTTAAATTATATTTTGTTTGCAATAATTAAAGACATATATTCCCTTTGTTTTAATATCTCAGCCCTATCTTTAAGAACACTTTGTCCTTCTCGTCCTGCTCTTTTTATGTATACATAATCATAACCTTTTTCTTCTAAGAAGTTTATAACTTCCTCTTCTATCTTATAAACCTTCATTATAACTATATATTTTTCATCTTTTATGGAATCTAGTCTATTAGCCGGTAATATTAAAAGTGGTTCATCACCAATTACTAAAGGCTGTTTTGCAATGCTTGCACAAGCACAAAATGAGGTTATTCCCGGTATAGTCTCAGTTTCATAACCTTTTTCTTCTACGTACTTTAATAAATATATATAAGTGCTATATACAAAAGGATCACCTATGGTTAAGAAAACTACATCTTTGCCATCTATAAGTTTTTCTTCAATAGATTTAAAGGCCTCATAAATTTTTTCTTCTTGGTCCTTTGAACCCATAGGAAAATGTTTTACCAAAACTTCAGCATCTTTACTTATATAGTCTTCAGCCACTTCATGAGCTATGCTTTTACCACCAGACATGGCACTTGGAACTACAATAACTTTTGCATTTTTAATAATATTCATAGCTTTTATAGTAAGTAGCTCTTTGTCTCCAGGTCCTACTCCAACCCCATATAATTTAGCCATACTCTTTCCTCCTAAAAATCTTAATTATACTTTATCTTGTAGTCTCTAATATGAAAATAGGGTTATTTGCAAATAACATAGAAGTTCTTCCCTTAGTTTTGCTTACAGATATTTGGCTACATTCTACCTTGAAACCTAAAGATTTTAAGGTATTCATTGATTTATATAAATTATCTATGGTTATAAAGTTCAAAACCATCTTACCATCTTCTTTAAGTAACCTTGAATAATTTATGATAATATCTTCAATGTTTCCGCCACTACCACCTATAAATATTCTGTTAAACTTTCCTTCTATATCATTAAGAACCTTAAGAGCTTCACCTTCTACAATTTTTATATTTGAAGCTTTAAATTTATCTATATTCTTATATATAACTTCTAAAGCTGCTGGATCTTTTTCTATACCTATAACCTGTCCTTTAACACACATCTTAGCTGCTTGAATAGTAACACTACCTGTACCAGCACCTATATCTAAAACCCTATGCTCTTCACTAATATCTAGCTTTGCTATACTTAATATTCTTACCTCTTCTTTCGTCATAGGGCAATCGCCTCTTAAAAATTCCTCATCTTTTATAAACTCCATATTTAAACCCTCCTAAAATGATTCTACCATTATTACACATAGAGAAGAAAACTCTTTATCTAGTAAATTATAATTATAATCTATAGTTATAACCTCATTATCATAGGAAAGATCCTCACCTACATAAACCTTTGATTTAATATTGTTGTCATTAAGCTTTTTACATAAAGTAGAAGGAGTATTATTCCTATCTGTTAACCAAAAGGAACGATTA
>CAYYWN010000491.1:0-1717 GCA_964474485.1 uncultured Clostridium sp.
AAAGGCAGCATTTATGACTGCAGCTAAACTTGGATCTAGTGTTGGAGTAAGTGAATCTACTGTAGTTAGATTTGCAAATGAACTTGGCTTTAGTGGGTACCCAAATCTTCAAAAAGAATTACAAGAATTAATTAAAAACAAACTAACAACAGTACAAAGAATTGAACTTGCAAATGATTTTATAAGTGAAGAAAATGCACTTAAAGGCGTATTAAAAGCTGATATAGAAAACATCAGAGCAACTCTTGAAAAAATTAATCATAAAACCTTTGAAGATGTGGTTAATAACATCTTTAATGCTAAAAGGATATATATTATAGGGCTTAGAAGCTCCACTGCCTTAGCCGAGTTTTTAGGATTTTATCTAAATGTTATTTTAGATAACGTAAAAGTTGTAGGTAATGGTATTAGTGATATATTTGAGCAAATTATAAGAGTTGGCGAAGGTGATTTAGTAATTGGCATAGGATTTCCTAGATATGCTAATCGAACAATTGAAGCTTTAGCCTATGCTCAAAGTAGAAATGCTAAGGTTGTTGCTATTACTGATAGTTTACTATCACCATTAGCTTCACAGGCAGATTACACATTAATTGCACAAAGTAATATGGCTTCATTTGTTGACTCTTTAGTTGCACCTTTAAGCGTTATTAATGCTTTAATTATTGCAGTAGGACTTAGAGAAAAAGAAAACATTTCCGATACTTATAATAGTTTAGAAAAGATCTGGCAAGAATATGAAGTATATTCTTACAAAAATATTGATGATAGATATTAGATTTACAATCAAACCTTTATTTTAATAAAGGTTTGATTTGTTTTAGCATGAATAATTGCAAAAATAAGAATCTTTATAATTAAAGAAGGAATAAGTGACTTAACATAGAATATAATATAATGTCAGAAAGATTTATATTCAAATATAATGCGACATGCAGAATTACATTCATTTTAGGGGGGTATTATTAATGACAAATGAAACATTAAGTCCTAAGCAATATATCGAACAAGCAATTGTAAACGTTAAGACTAGAAATGCTGGGGAACCAGAATTTATTCAAGCTGTTGAAGAAGTATTAGAATCATTAGAGCCTGTTTTAGAAAAACATCCAGAATATATAGAAGCTAATCTTCTTGAAAGATTTTGTGAACCTGAAAGACAAATAATGTTTAAAGTGCCTTGGGTAGATGATCAAGGTAAAATAAATGTTAATCGTGGATTTAGAGTTCAATTTAATGGAGCTATAGGACCTTATAAGGGTGGACTAAGATTTCATCCATCAGTTTATTTAGGTATTGTAAAGTTTTTAGGTTTTGAGCAAGTGCTTAAAAATTCATTAACAGGACTTCCAATAGGTGGAGGTAAAGGTGGAGCTGATTTTGATCCAAGAGGTAAATCCGACGGAGAGATTAGAAGATTCTGTGAGAGCTTCATGGTAGAGTTATATAGACACATAGGTCCTGATGTAGACGTTCCTGCAGGTGACCTTGGAGTTGGAGCAAAAGAAATAGGCTATATGTATGGTTATTATAAAAGAATTAAAGGTGCCTTTGAAAATGGCGTTTTAACTGGTAAAGGCTTATCTTATGGTGGATGTATAGGTAGACCAGAGGCAACTGGCGCTGGAGTAACTTACTTTTGCGAAGAAATGCTAAAACATAATGGAACAAATATAAAAGGGAAAACAATAGCTATCTCTGGTTTTGGACAAGTTGC
>CAYYWN010000492.1:0-1697 GCA_964474485.1 uncultured Clostridium sp.
TATCGATAAGGCTGCACACTCTTACAGTGGAAAGGTAACAAATAGAACTAAAATAATGTATGGAGATGGAGGGTTTGCTTACGTATACTTAATTTATGGCATGTACTATTGTATGAATATAGTTGCAAGTACTATAAATAACCCAGAGGCTATTTTAATTAGGGCAGTAGAACCTATGGATGGAATTGATATTATGAGTCAATTAAGATTTGGTAAAGATTTTAATGATATTACTAAAAAGCAAAAAATAAATTTAACTAATGGTCCAGGAAAGCTTTGTATAGCTCTTAATATAACAAAGGAAAGTAATGGTGTTGATATGTGTGGAGAAGACTTTTATATTTTAGATAATGAAAAGAAAGACTTTACAATAGAAACATCCAAAAGAATAAACATCGATTACTCAGAAGAAGCAAAAGATTTTTATTGGAGATTTTTTATAAAGGATAATCTATATGTATCAAAAGGGTAGAAGTATAGGGATAGTTAACAAAGTTCCTTTCTGTATATTCATCTAATATTTGGTTAATAATCTAACTATAAATTAAAGATATATATGTATTTAGGAGTGATTAATTTGCCAAGGGCTGCTAGAGTAAAAAACCATGATGGAATATACCATGTAATTTTAAGAAGCATAAGTGATATAAATCTTTTCAAAGAAGATATTGATAAAGATAAGTTTATCATGTATATAAAGAGATATAAAATTCAGTTTGGGTTTAAGATATATGCATATTGCCTTATGTCAAATCATGTTCATATTATAATAGATTGTAATGGTGGGGACATATCTAAAATAATGCATGGTATTAACCAAAGTTATGCTCAATATTATAACAAAAAGTACAATCGTTATGGTCACCTGTTTCAAGATAGATTCAAAAGTAAGATAGTTGATAACGAGAGATATCTTGTAATATTAAGTCTATATATACATAATAATCCTAAGGATATTGCTGAATATAAGCATAATATAGAGAGCTATTTTTATTCTAGCCTTGGAATTTATTTGGGAATAAGAAAAGATACTGAAAACATAATAGATAAAAAAACCATGATAAATATAGTCGCTGGAAATTATAAGAGATTTAAAATAAAATATAAACTGATGTTAAAAATTAATGTAAGTGAGACTGAATTTGAAGATTATGATTTCACGTTGCAGGAAGGAAATTATGAATATAGAAGTGATAGGAATTTAGTTTATAGAGATAAATCGTATTTAGTTATATTGAACATATTATTGAAAAGGTTTAATTTAAAAAAGGATGCTTTATTTTTAAAAAATAATAGAGGAATATGTGAATTTAAAAGTATTTTTATATTATTATGTAGAAATTTATGCAATATGTCCTATAAGGAATTAGGGAAGATTTTAATTAATAATTCTCAAGCAAACTTATCAAGATTATGTTCTAACGGAATTGAACTCGTAATGAAAGATATTAGGTATAAGAATATAATTAAAAATGTTTATGAGCAAGTATGCTAGGGTTAAATATAATAAATAAAATGTGTAGCTATAGTAATTTTATTTGAAAAGTATAAAATAAACTATACTTTTCAAATAAGATTTGTTATCTGTTTATGTAGCACTAATTAATAAACAGATACTTTGTGAAGCTATTCCTTCACCTGAGCCTGTGAAACCTAATCCTTCTTCTGTAGTAGCTTTTATATTAATTTGATTAATG
>CAYYWN010000493.1:0-1697 GCA_964474485.1 uncultured Clostridium sp.
TCTTTAATGATATTATTATTTTCATCCTCTATTATAGCATATCCTTTATTAAGTACCTTTATAGGATTATTAGCGCTTAATAAATTATTTAATGATTCTATCTTTTGCTTTTCTCTTTTTATTTTTATATCTATTGCAAAATATAATCTATCTTTTAATTTATCAATTTCTAAATATGAGTTTACTATTTTCGACATTGGAGAATGTAATTTTAAAATTCTCTCATTTGACTCTAATCTACTTTTGCAATCTTTTAATTTCTTTTGTATTTCATAATCTAATGATTTTGATATTTCATAAATTCTTGTATTTATATCACTTAATAGCGGAACCGCTATTTCAGCTGCTTGTGATGGTGTTGCTGCTCTTACATCAGAAACAAAATCTGAAATTGTAAAATCGACTTCATGACCTACTGCTGAAATAATAGGAAGCTTAGAATTAAATATAACTTTTGCAAGTTCTTCTTCATTAAAGTTCCATAATTCTTCTATAGAACCTCCACCTCTTCCAACTATTATTAGATCTATATTTTTCTTCTTATTAAAATATTCAATTCCTGCAATTATTTCTTTATATGCATCATCGCCTTGAACCTTAGCTGGATATAATATTATGTCTACTAATGAGTTTCTTCTTTTAGTTACATTTATTATATCTCTTATTACTGCACCTGTTGATGAGGTTACAACACCTATTCTTTTAGCGTACATAGGGATATTCTTTTTATACTTTTCATCAAAATATCCAGACTTTGATAATTTTTCTTTAAGAGCTTCGAATTTTATAAGTAACTCTCCTTGCCCTTCTTTTTTTATCTCATCACAATAAAGTTGAAAACTCCCTGTAGCTGTGTAAATAGATGCTCTTCCCTTTATCATAACTTCCATACCATCTTCTAAGGCAATATTTAAAAGACTTGCTTTGCTTTTAAACATAACGCAATTTACTTTACTATTGTTATCTTTTAAAGAAAAATAAATATGCCCACTGCTATGGAACTTTAAATTAGAAATCTCCCCTTTTACAGAGAGATTATTTAAAATAAAGTCATTATCAATTACTTTTTTTATATAGTTTGTTAGATCTGAAACAGTTAAAGTTTTAATCTTCATATTCCTTTAAAGCCTCACATGAATTTTTTATTAAAAGAGTAGTAGTTAAAGCTCCAACTCCACCTGGTACTGGTGTTACGAAAGAAGCTCTATCTATTACCTTATCAAAATTAACATCGCCTGTTATTTTACCTTCAAAAGATGAAGTACCAACATCAATAACTATTGCATTTTCTTTTATGTATTCTTCATCTATAAACTTAGGTTTACCAATTGCTACAACTAATATGTCTGCTTTACTACATACTTCTTTTAAATCTTTTGTTTTAGAATGACATATAGTAACTGTTGCATTTTCATTTAATAAAAGTTGTGCTACTGGCTTTCCTACTATATTACTTCTTCCAAGAACAACTACTTCTTTTCCTTCTAAATTAACATCTAAACTTTTAAGCAAGGTAACTACTGAATTTGGTGTACACGGTAAAAACCCGTCTACTCCCATATAAAGCTGACCTTGAGATTCTATAGTTAAACAATCAATATCTTTATCCGTACAAATTCTATTAATTACATTGCTTTCATTAATATGATTAGGCATAGGTACTTGAAGCATAATTCCTTGGACGCTATTATCCTTAT
>CAYYWN010000494.1:0-1684 GCA_964474485.1 uncultured Clostridium sp.
CGAATTGATACTTTGATATAAAAATTGCAGAAAGCAATCTGGTAGTATGTAAAAAGAAAATTTTTAAAGAAAACAAAAGAAACATTTAAAAAAGAATAACCTTAAATGTTTTTTTACTTTATTAAACTGTAAGATTATTCAATTATTTTTGAACTATTATAGTTTAAACTTAATTTTAGGAATAACTAGTCTACTTAAAAAAATAGTGCTAAAATATACTAATGTAATTAAATAGGAGGATAATATTTAAATACTAGATAAGAATTATAAGATAAATTATTTAATTTTAGAAATAAGAAGGAGCGATTTTATGACTCTTTGCTGTAGAGACCTATTTCAATTTAAACATTTTTCAAAGGCAGTGCTATTAGCTGGAGAGGGTGGGTTAAATCGTGAAATTTCTTGGCCTTATGCAAGAATGACAGAATCTATTTCACAGTGGCTTCATGGAGGGGAATTGTTGTTTGTTACCTATACAGGTATTAAAAAAGATGATGATAGTCTTTTGATGTTATTAGAAGAAAGTATTGAAAAAAAGCTTTCTGGAATTGTGATTTTGATTAATGATAAAGATAGAGGTAGTATACCAAAGATAATAATAAATAGGGCAAATGAAGAAAACTTACCTTTTTTTATAATGCCATGGAATGTTAAGCTAATTGATATTATACAAGAAATATTTTTTAAGATAGAACAAAAAAGAGAAGAATCAAAGAATGCAAAACATTTTCTCGAATCTCTTATTTTATCACCAAATAAACAAGATGAAGATATTCAGACCTTAGCAGAATTTTATAATATAAAATTAAGACCATTTTACTACATTTGTATATTTAAGATGGAAGAGTTACTTAGTACTTCTAATGAGATAGAGGATGTAAGTAAGTATATAATTCACTCTTTAGAGGAAAGTTTAAATAGAGAAAATTATACCTTAATACCTATGGAATGTACTAATCATATGACAGGCTTAATATTTGCTAATGATTATGAAGAGGCAAAAAAATCATCAGATTCTGTTGAAGCAGTTTTTAATCTTGTAAGCGCAAAATACCCTAATGTTGAAATTAGCTTAAGTTTTAGTCGAATAAGAGGATCAAATTCAGAAATAAAGATAAGTTACAAAGAAGCATTTAAAGCTTTATCCATGATACATATATACAATAAGGATTCAAAGGTTATAAGGTACAAAGAACTAGGGATTATAAGGTTACTTATTGAATTAGACGATGTTAGGGATATTGAAAAGTATTGTTATGAAAATTTAGGTCCTATTTTAGAATATGATGAAAAACATGGTATGGATCTAATAGGAACCTTAAAATGTTATTTTAAGAACAATAGGCATTTATTAAAGACGTCACAAGAACTTTTTATTCATAGAAACACATTACTTTATAGATTGTCTACAATAAAAGATCTCCTAAAAAGAGACTTAGATGACGCTATGACGGATCTAGAACTTTTTAATAGCATATTAATTTATGAATTTCTTAATCTAAAAAAATAAAAAGGTTCTGTATAAAAAATGTTTTTATACAGAACCTTTTTACTTCTTTATAAAATTGATTAAAGGAAACTATCTTCGCTATACCGTAATTTTTTCTGTAGCATTGTCCTTTGCGAAAGATAATATTAAAACCCCTGCAAAAATTAATAAACATGCAATAATTTTTATTAATGT
>CAYYWN010000495.1:0-1684 GCA_964474485.1 uncultured Clostridium sp.
GCGATGGGCATTTTACCTATTCTTGACATATTCGCACCTCCTACACTCCGATTACGCATATCTATGCATTCTATTAATATTTATATATAGTTCTTTATCTTACCAAACGTAGCAGAGTACTTCTCCACCAAGTCCTGCTTTTCTAGCTTCTCTATCAACCATTATCCCTTGAGAAGTTGATATTATTGCTATTCCTAAGCCATTTAATACTCTAGGAATTTCTTCTTTTCTAGAATACACTCTTAATCCTGGTTTAGAAATTCTCTTTAATCCAGTTATTACTTTTTGATTGTTTGAAACATATTTCAAACTGATTCTCATCATTGGAACTACTCCATCAGAGTATTCCTCTATATCCTTTATATAACCTTCTTGAAGTAATATATTAGTTATAGCCTTCTTAACTGTTGAAGAAGGAACCTCGACTATTTCATGTCTAACAGCATTTGCGTTTCTTATACGAGTCAGCAAATCTGCAATTGGATCCGTGATAACTCCCATATTCATTGCCTCCTTTCGTTACATTAACCTTTACCAGCTTGCTTTTCTGCATCCAGGTATTTCTCCCTTATGTGCAAGTTCTCTAAAGCAAATACGGCAAATTCCATACTTACTTAAAACCGCATGGGGTCTTCCACATAATCTACATCTTGTATAAGCTCTAGTAGAATACTTAGGTGTTTTCTTCCATTTTTCTATTATTGCTTTACGTGCCACGTTTTCCCCTCCTTAATTACTGAGCAAATGGCATACCAAGGAATCTTAATAATTCTCTTGCTTCCTCGTCTGTCTTTGCACTAGTTACAAATATTATATCCATTCCTCTTACTTTATCAATTTTATCATATTCCACTTCTGGGAATATTAATTGTTCCTTTATTCCTAATGCATAGTTTCCTCTACCATCAAAAGATTTATCTGATATCCCTCTAAAGTCTCTAACTCTTGGTAAAGCTATACTTATTAGTTTATCAGCAAATTCGAACATTTGGCCTTTTCTTAAGGTTACTTTGCAACCTATTGGCATATTCTCTCTTAACTTGAAGTTAGCTACAGATTTTTTTGCCTTAGTTAATATTGGCTTTTGACCAGTTATTAATTGAATATCTTATACAGCTGCGTCTAGAACCTTAGCGTTATCTTTCGCTTCTCCGACTCCCATGTTAATAACTATTTTCTCTAGCTTTGGAACTTCCATTATATTTTTGTATCCAAACTTTTCCATCAAAGCTGGGACTACTTCATTCTCATATTTTTCTTTTAGTCTTGGAATCATCAATTTTACCTCCCTTCAGATCCTAAAATGTTTCTTCACATTTCTTGCAAACTCTTACTTTTGTTCCGTCCTCTAATAGCTTATTGCTTATCCTTGTTACAGATTTGCATTTTTTACAATATAACATAACCTTTGAGCTATGTATTGCTATTTCTTCTTTAACTATTCCACCTTGCATGTTTTCTTTGCTAGGCTTTTTATGCTTTGATACTATGTTAACTCCTCTAACTAGGACTTTACTGTTCTTAGGTGTAACAGCTATTACTTCACCTGTTTTACCTTTATCTTTTCCGGATATAACCATTACTGTATCACTTTTTCTTACATGAACCTTCATTGTGTTGCCACCTCCCTATCTTATAGAACTTCAGGTGCTAGCGATAATATTTTTGTAAACTCTTTATCTCT
>CAYYWN010000496.1:0-1683 GCA_964474485.1 uncultured Clostridium sp.
AAATATGCCGATGAAAGTTATCAGTTAAATGAATTATTAGAACTTACAAAACTTAAAAATGTAGTTGCTATTAAAGAAGCTAGTGGGAATATATCTCAAGTAGCTAAATATAAAGCTCTTTGCAAAGATAAAATAGATATTTATTCTGGAAATGACGATCAAATAATACCTATCTTATCACTAGGGGGCATAGGTGTAATATCAGTTTTATCTAATATAATTCCAAAAGACGTACATGATATGTGTGAGCTCTATCTAAAGGGTAAGGTAAATGAAGCTTTAGATATTCAACTTAAATCCCTAACCTTAACTAACTCTTTATTTATAGAAACAAACCCTATTCCAGTAAAAACTGCTCTTAATTTAATGGGCATGAATGTAGGCGATTTAAGATTACCGCTATGTTCTATGGAGGATAATAATTTGAAAACCTTGGAGAATGAAATGCATCAGTATGGTTTGTTAAAATAAGGAGAGATTTTATGGTTAAATTAATACTAAATGGTTGTAACGGTAAAATGGGCAAAGTAGTTAATAGCTGCCTAGATAATTTTAAAAATATAGACTTAGTTGCAGGTATAGATAAAAATGACTCTAAGTGTCCTTATCCAGTATTTTCTGATATTAAAGACTGTGCTATTCTTGCAGATGTAATACTAGACTTTTCTAGGAAAGAAGCATTAGAGTCTATTCTTCAGTATTCAAGGTCAAAAAAAATAGCTGTAGTTTTATGTACTACTGGATATACAAAGGAAGATATTGATTTAATAAATGAATATAGTAACTATATTCCTATCTTTAGATCTGCTAACATGAGTATAGGTATAAATGTAGTAAATAATATACTAAAAAATATTGCCCCCTTTTTATATGAAAATTTTGATATTGAAATTATAGAAAAGCACCATAACCAAAAGGTGGATTCCCCTAGTGGTACAGCCCTTTTATTAGCTCATACTATACAAGAGTCAATTAAAGACTCCACAGAACTTATTTATGGTAGAGAAGGTAATAAAAAAAGAGACCCTAAAGAAATAGGTATGCACGCTATAAGAGGTGGAAATATAGTAGGAGATCATGATGTTATTTTTGCTGGATCTGGTGAGGTAATAGAGATAAATCACAAAGCAATTTCAAGAGATGTCTTTGCCGTTGGAGCCTTAAGAGCTTGTGAGTTTATTTCTAATAGATCTAAAGGTATATATAACATGGATGATATGATAAATCTTTCAAAGTAAAAATGTCTTAATAAAAATTTTAACTAAGTTATTATAATAAAAAACACAAATATAAAGAGCACTAAAAAGTGCTCTTTATATTTGTGTGATTTTTTATTTATTTTTCTACATAAGCATTTTCAAAGAATACAAAGCCTAGAGGTGACTTTACTACACCTTTAACATAATCCTTTTGACATATAATGTTTGTATAGTAATAGATAGGTATTATAGGCATGTCATTCATCAAGATATCTTCTGCTTCATGTAAGAATACCATTCTTTTAGCTGGATCCAATTCATTTTTTGCTTTATTTAATGTTTGATCATATTCTTTATTATTATAAGCTACATCATTATTTCCAGAAGTTGATGTCCACATGTCTAAAAATGTCATCGGATCTGAGTAGTCTCCTGTCCACCCATGTCTTGCTATTATATAGTCTTTATTATTTCTAGATTCTTT
>CAYYWN010000497.1:0-1675 GCA_964474485.1 uncultured Clostridium sp.
GAAAGCTAGTTATACCTGGAATAGAAAAGATAGAAGATGAAGTTTTAGAGTATGATAAAGTTAAAGAAAATTATTTAAAGGTATTGGATTATGTTGCAGGATTATATGTAAATACAATGAATATAATTCACTATATGCATGATAAATATGCTTATGAAGCAGGTCAAATGGCCCTTCACGATACAGAAATTGGGAGACTTATGGCTTTTGGGGTAGCGGGGCTATCTGTAGCAGCAGACTCTTTAAGTGCTATTAAGTATGCAAAGGTTAGGCCAATAAGAGAAAATGGAATAACAGTAGACTTTGAAATAGAAGGATCATTCCCTAAATTCGGAAATGATGATGATAGGGTAGATGATATTGCAATAGAACTTGTAGAAAAGTTCTCAAAAGAGTTAAAATCTCATCCTACCTATAGAGGAGCAAAGCACACTCTTTCAGTATTAACTATTACATCAAACGTAGTTTATGGTAAGAAAACTGGAGCTACACCAGATGGTAGAGATGCTGGAGTTCCATTTGCACCAGGAGCTAATCCAATGCATGGAAGAGACCTTGAAGGAGCACTAGCTTCACTAAATTCTGTAGCTAAGATACCATATAATCCTTGCTGCGAAGATGGAGTTTCAAATACATTCTCTATTGTTCCAGAAGCTTTGGGAAAAGAAAAAGATACACAAATTAATAATTTAGTATCTGTAATGGATGGCTACTTTGGTCAAGGTGCTCATCACTTAAACGTGAATGTGCTTCAAAGGGAAATGCTTATGGATGCTATGGAACACCCAGAAAAGTATCCAACATTAACAATAAGAGTTTCAGGCTATGCAGTTAACTTTAATAGACTTTCAAAAGATCAACAAAAAGAAGTTATAAGCAGAACATTCCACGAAAAAATGTAATATATTTTAGAAAAGGCTCTATAGGAGTCTTTTCTCTATTTACATACTAGAAAAATTATATTTAATGTGCATTACAAAGGAAGTGGAGATTATGAAAGGTAGAATACATTCTATTGAAACTATGGGTCTTGTAGATGGACCTGGAATTAGAGTTGTAGTGTTTTTCCAAGGGTGTGCACTTAGGTGTGCTTATTGCCATAACCCTGATACCTGGAACTTTAAGGGTGGAGAGGAAATGGAAGCTTTAGACCTTATAAAGAAAATATCAAGGTATAAGTCTTATTTTGATAAGTCAGGGGGAGGAGTAACGTTTTCTGGAGGAGATCCACTTATGCAACCTAAGTTTTTATTAGAGATCTTAAAATTATGCAAGGAAAATGGAATTAAAACAGCATTAGATACCTCAGGATACGGAGTTTCAGACTACTATGAAATATTAAAATACACAGATTTAGTTTTGTTTGATATAAAAAATGTTTCGGAAGAAGGCTATTTAAATTTAACTGGTAAGGATGGAAAAGAGGCTTGGAGATTTCTTAATGCAATAGAAAAGTCCAATGCAAAGATTTGGATAAGACATGTGGTAATTCCAGGAGTTACAGATTCCATAGAACATATAACAAAGCTTTCTAAATTAATAAAGCCAATAAAGAATGTAGAAAAGGTAGAACTATTACCCTATCATACCTTAGGTTTAGATAAGTATAAGAGTATGGATATTAAATATAAATTAGAAGGTGTAGAGCCTATGGATAAAGATAAATGTAAGAAAT
>CAYYWN010000498.1:0-1661 GCA_964474485.1 uncultured Clostridium sp.
GAGAAATTCTCAGCAGCGATTGCTTGGTTTACTTGCAAAATAATATTAACACATTACACACCAAAAATCAGAGGATTTTTTTGTAAAATGATTTAAAATATTTCATAGGGCTCTTTTTCCATCTCAGAAAAGAATACTTTCACATTTGAATCCTTTGATTTTATATGATTTTCTATCTTTTTAGAAATAATTTTAAATAGTGGCCATTCTGAGCTAAAATGTCCCATATCTATTATAAATAAACCCATTTCCTTATAGTCACTAACGAAATGATATGTTGTATCTCCAGTAATTATACACTGTACTCCTAGATTTCTAGCAGATTCAAAATAATCCTGTCCACTTCCATTTATTAAGGCTATTTTCGTTATTTTATTATTTAACCTTCCAACAAATCTTAAATTAGGCAATTGGAACTTTTCTTTAACTATAGAGCATAATTCCTTTGCAGTAATAGATGTTGTAAGTTCTATTATTCGTCCTATGCCTGCTTTTTCTATACTTGAAGTAGATTTATCTATTATATATGTATTTTTTACGCTTAAATCTAATAATTTTATCATTGTATCATTCATTCCATCTTTTACTGAGTCTAAATTTGTATGACTACTATAAAGATTTATATTAGCTTTTATAAGTTCAATAATCTTTTTTCCTTGAAGTGTTTCTGTGGTTATAGATGAAGGTTTTTTAAAAAGTAATGGATGATGTGATATTATCATATCTACAAGCTTTAATTTGGCCTCATTTATAACTTCTAAGTTGCAATCTAAACAAAATAGAATAGATTTAACCTGACTTTCTTTATTACCTATAATAAGACCTACATTATCGTAGGATTCTTTTAATTCAACTGGAGCTATGCTTTCCATGTAATCTATTATATCTTGCACTATCATAATTAAACTAACAACCTTTCTAACTTAATTTTAAAGTCTTCTAAAAATCTCTTCCTATCAATTGCATTTGTTGTATTACTTTTTAAATTCAATAATATTTTTTCTGATTCTTGTATTTTAGATATAATATACTCTTTTATTAATGGATGATTTTTATATATCAATAAAGGACTTACAGTATAATATACATCTTCATTCGTTATAAATCCATGACCACCATATCTTATCTTAAAAAATTCATAGTAAATATCTTCATCTATACACATTTCTTCATCTAAAATTTCAAAATCATTATTATAAAGATACTTTCTTAATACCTCTGCATTTTGAGTTGGTTGTAAAACTAAATATTGGAGGTTTTTAACTATACATAAGTTTTCCATAAGTATTTCTTTTATGAGATTGCCACCCATTCCTGCTATAATAACCCCTTGAACCTCCTCATCTTTAATTGTATTTAATCCTGATCCCTTTTTGCATTTTATCTTTTTTTCTAGTCCGTAACTTTTAACATTAGTTTTTGCTCTTTCTACAGGATGACTATTTATATCAGATGCGATAGAAAGATTACAAACACCTCTTTTTATAAGATTTATTGGTATGTATCCATGATCAGTGCCTACATCAGCTATGGTGTTACATTGATCACACAGGTTAATTAACTTATTTAATCTATTACTTAATTCCATATCTTCTTCCTCTCTTTTCTTACCCATAAATTTAAAAAGTCCTCACTCAAAATTATTATATTTTGAATAAAGA
>CAYYWN010000499.1:0-1659 GCA_964474485.1 uncultured Clostridium sp.
TCCTTCATGCACAAAAGGTGCTTTTTTTGTTGATCTACTCACTAATATTGCCTCCCTTCATAAACCTTAGTAACAATAAGCTAGAAGAGAATAAAAATTTCTCTTCAAACTACTTAGCGTTTCTACCCTTGATAATAAATCTGTCAGAATATTTCTTATTCTTTCTTGTTTTGTATCCAAGTGCTGGTTTACCCCAAGGAGTAACTGGACTTGGTCTACCAACTGGTGATTTACCTTCACCACCACCGTGAGGGTGATCGTTAGGGTTCATAACAGATCCTCTAACTGTAGGTCTCCATCCCATATGTCTCTTTCTACCAGCTTTACCGATATTAACTATATCGTTTGTTGGGTTAGAAACAGTTCCGATTGTTGCTCTACATTCTATTCTTACATATCTCATTTCGCCTGAAGGTAATCTTAAAGTTGCGTAGTTTCCTTCTTTAGCCATTAATTGTGCTGAATTACCAGCAGATCTAACTAATTGACCACCTTTACCTTTTTGTAATTCGATATTATGAATAACTGTACCAACTGGTATGTTCTTTAATGGAAGAGCATTACCTGGTTTGATATCAGAATCTGGACCTGATACTATAACATCACCAACTTTTAATCCTGCTGGAGCGATTATGTATCTTTTTTCTCCATCTGTATAAACAACAAGTGCAATATAAGCTGATCTATTTGGATCATATTCTATAGTTGCAACCTTTGCTGGAATTGAATCTTTATTTCTTTTAAAGTCTATGATTCTGTATTTTCTCTTAACTCCGCCGCCACGATGTCTTACAGTAATCTTACCTTGAGCATTTCTACCCGCTTTACTCTTTAATGATACAAGAAGTGACTTTTCCGGTTGTTGAGAAGTTATTTCTTCAAATGTTGGCATAGTCATTTGTCTTTTTGATGGTGTAATAGGGTTAAACTTTTTAACTGCCATTACAATTCCCTCCTTTTTTTCAGCTTTTCTGGCATTTCACCAATAATGGCCTTAATATACTATTGTAATCCGTCGAAGAATTCTATAGCTTTGCTTTCTTCAGTTAATGTAACAATAGCTTTCTTGTAGTCAGATCTCTTTCCTACATGTACGCCCATTCTTTTAGTTTTTCCTAAACCGTTTATAGTGTTAACGTCTTTAACTTTAACATCAAAAACTTCTTCCACAGCTCTCTTCACTTGAGACTTATTAGCATTTACGTGAACCATGAAAGTGTACTTCTTTTCTGCCATAGCGGCCATGCTCTTTTCAGTGATAACAGGCTTTCTTATTATATCATGGCTAGTTAACTTCATTATGCGTACACCTCCTCAATTTTTGATACAGCATCTTTAGTTATGATTAATTTTTCAAATTTCAATAAATCATATACGTTGATGTTGTTTACTGGGATAACACTAACCCCTTGAATGTTTCTTGCTGATTTGTATACAGCTTCATTTGATTCAGCAGTTATTATTAATGTTTTCTTTGCATTGAATGCACTTAACATTTCTATAAATTGCTTAGTCTTTGGTGCTTCAAAAGATAATGATTCTAAAACTACCATTTGTCCATCGTTAACTTTACTAGTTAATGCTGACTTCATAGCAACTCTTCTCATGCTCTTTGGAATTGAAATTCTGTAATCTCTTGGCTTTGGTGCGAATACAATA
>CAYYWN010000500.1:0-1655 GCA_964474485.1 uncultured Clostridium sp.
GATTTAATAATTCACTGTGGAGCTTGCATGGTAAATAAAAAAGCCATGAATTCAAAAATAATGCTATGTAAAGAAAAAAATATCCCCATAACAAATTACGGAATAATTCTAGCCTATCTAACAGGTATATTAGATAGAAGCACTGAAATATTTAATTTAGAATAAAAATACTTTTGAGGCTGTCATAAAATTTATATGACAGCCTCTTTAAAAATAAAATCGGACCTATATAGTTAAATTTTAGTTAGTGTATATACTTTTTTGAAGGCAAAACATTATCTATTTCTAAAGTTTTTACTTTTTCATTATTTATAAATTTTAATAAGTCTCTTGCTTCACCGAAAACTAAAACTCCGTAGGTATTTACTCCATTGTTTTCAACATAATTCAATGTATCTTTATAATATTCCATCTTATTATTATTTTGCTCTAATACTTTAACTGCCTTTTCTCTATCTACCATATACTTTAGTAATGAAATAAAATGTTTAGTATATACTACTTCCATATTATACTTATCATCATTACTTTCATCCATTATTATATCCACTAACTGCAAAGCTGGGTATTTATCTTTATCAGAACTGTCATTAGTAACAGATTGGTCGTTGGGTTCTGGAATAAATCCCGATAAATAATTAATAGGATTACCTTTCCCTACAGTACGAACACCTACCCATTTAAAACTTATTTTATTATTATACTTTTTATTTAATTCATCAAACTCCTTCATCGTTAAATCATTTTCAAAAGTTATATAGGCTGAAATATAAGAAACAGGGTTTAATTCATCAATATGATTTATAACTCTATCCTTTTGTCCTTTTAAAAATTCACTTTCATTAGTACCTGGTTGTCTAATACCAGCAAACCCTAAATAGCTTGTTTCAAAAAACTCTTCAAAGCTTCCTATTTTAACGTTTCTTTTAATTTTAGCATTAATATTTTTTACATCACCCGTAAATAGGTTTCTTCTTTGAAAATATATATTATATGCACCAAAACCTGAACTCTCAGAATATGCATTATTCAATGTATATCCAGGCAAATTTAACTCTGTAAATACTCTTAAATCAAAATATAAATCTTGATTGTATCTTCCTACTGTCTTTTCAGATGGGTTGTAATAAAACTTATTTAAAATAGGAGAATTTAAATAAAATATAGCAAATAAGATTAAAAAAACAATAGAAACAGACGCTGCTATAACTTTTTTAAGCCTTTTATTCACACTTCTTTTAACTAAGGCCGTCTCTTCTTTAACATTTCCTTTTAAAACATCTTCCTTAAAAGTATCTTTTTCAAATCTTATATCATAACCTTCACATAAATACTCTTGAATTAATTCATGTTTACTTAATTCTTCTTCTACAAACTTAATTTGTTCAGCTGATGCATTTCCCTCTTTATATTTATTCAATAAGTCTTTGAAGTCCACTTTTATCCCTCCTTTAAACCTTCCTTTAGCTTTTTTCTTGCCCTGTACAATAAAGTTCTAGATGCCCCTTCAGAAAGCCTCATTATAGCTGCTACTTCTCGTAGGCTTAAGCTGCAATAGTAATACAATATAATTATCTCCTTATAAGACGATTTCAACTTTAAAATTTCATAGTAAACTTCTCTTCATTGTTTTATATAGAAAAAATCCTCTCTCT
>CAYYWN010000501.1:0-1655 GCA_964474485.1 uncultured Clostridium sp.
CTTAGTAGTTAAAGCTTCAGGAGTTTTAGCATTAATGCATCTTATGAAGGATTCCGGAGTTGAAAGTACTGAGGTTGAATATATAATCGAATGTTCAGAAGAAGCTATTGGAGATATGAACCAAAGAGGTGGTGGAAATATCGCAAAAGGTCTTGGTGAAATAGCAGGCTTTACAGGAGCTACTGGTATTGACCTTAGAGGATTTTGTGCAGGACCTAGCCATGCTCTTATAACAGCAGCAGCTTTAGTTAAATCAGGAGTATATAAAACTGTAGCAGTAGTAGGTGGTGGATCTACAGCTAAACTTGGAATGAATGGAAAGGATCACATAAAGAAAGGTCTTCATGTTTTAGAAGACTGTTTAGGTGGCTTTGCATTATTAATAGGTGAAAACGATGGGATAAATCCAGTACTTAGAACTGATATAGTTGGAAGACATACAATAGGACATGGATCTTCACCACAAGCAGTTCTTGAAGCGCTTGTTTCAGAACCTCTTGAAAGAGCAGGCTTAAAAATAACTGATATAGATAAATTTGCCCCTGAAATGCAAACACCAGATTTAACAGAAACAGCTGGAGCTGGAGATGTTCCTACACAAAACTACAAGATGATAGGAGCTTTAGCAGTTAAAAAAGGACAACTAGATAGAAAAGAAATTGCAAACTTTGTAGTTGAACGTGGATATCCAGGATATGCACCAACACAAGGACATATTCCATCGGGAGTACCTATAATTGGTCATGCAAGAGAGCACATGCTTAATAATGAAATGAATAAATTTATGGTAGTAGGAAAAGGAAGCTTATTTTTAGGAAGAATGACTAACCTATTTGACGGAGTATCTATAGTAGTTGAGAAAAATACTGGAGCAAAGGCAGAAGTAGAGGGCGTTTCAAAAGAAGAAGTTAAATCTATGGTAGCTGATGCAATGAAGGATTTTGCAGCTTACTTAATGAATAATTAAGGGGCGTGAGTATAATGGAAGAATTAAAAGTAAAAGGTATGATAGCTGATGTGTTCAATGACATAGCAGAAGGAATAAAAAGCGGAAACTTTAAAGAAAAGGTTAAAATAGGCCTTACTACCTTTGGTAGTGAACATGGCGTAGAAGAAATGGTAAAAGCTGCAGAACTCGCACAAAATAAATATAATGATTTTGAAATAATTCTTATTGGACCTAAGGTAGATGGAAGCTTTAATATAGTGGAAGTTGAAAATGCACAAGAAGGTCATAAAAAGATGGTTGAGTTATTAGAGGCAGGGAAAATACAAGGCTGCGTAACGCAACACTTTGATTTTCCAATTGGGGTTTCTACAGTAGGTAAGGTATCCACACCTGCTACAGGGAGAGATCTTATAGTAGCAACTACAACAGGAACAACATCAACTAATAGAGTAGAGGGAATGGTTCTAAATGCCATTTCAGGAATAGCTGTAGCTAAATCCTTAGGAATTAAAAATCCTACACTAGGAATATTAAATATTGATGGTGCAAGACAAGTTGAACGTATATTAAAAGAATTAAAAGATAATGGTTATGAATTCCAGTTTGCTGAATCTCAAAGAGCTGATGGGGGATCAATCATGAGAGGTAATGACCTTTTAACTGCAACGCCAGATGTTATGATTTGTGATTCTCTTACAGGAAATAT
>CAYYWN010000502.1:0-1652 GCA_964474485.1 uncultured Clostridium sp.
GAAAACCGGCGTACGGGTGACCGTACCTAGGGTTCGAATCCCTATCTTTCCGCCACTTTTTATTTAATATAAAGATAAAAATTTTTAGCTGCGTGGAGAAGTACTCAAGTGGCTAAAGAGGCGCCCCTGCTAAGGGCGTAGGTCGGGAAACCGGCGCGAGGGTTCGAATCCCTCCTTCTCCGCCAAAACACCTAACTTTTAAGTTAGGTGTTTTTTGTCGTATAAAGTCGTAAAATTAAGAACTAATGTTTGTTGATACTTAATTGTTTAAAGGATATAATTTAATTAATGGAATATAAGATAAAAACAATGGTAAAAGTAAAATTAAAGAACTATAAATATAAAATAGGGGTGAACTTATGAGCTTGAGATTCATTTATGGGAGAGCTGGTTGTGGTAAAAGCACATTTTGCCTAGAGCAAATAAGAAGTAAAATTGAAAAGAATACAGATAATAAACTTATATTACTAGTACCAGAGCAATTTTCATTTCAAGCTGAAAAAGATCTTTTAGATAGTATAGGTGAAAGAGCCTTATATAAAGCAGAAGTTTTAAGCTTTAAAAGAATGAGTAATAAGATATTAGATCAGGTTGGTGGGTCTGCTCATAAGAGAATGAATGATGCAGGAAAGAATATGCTTATATACAAGGTATTAGATGAAACTTCAGATAAGTTAAAGTTCTTTTATAAAGCTAGTAAACAACAAGGATTTGTAGATATACTTTCAGAACTTATTACAGAATTTAAGAAATATAATGTAACACCTAATGTTATAAATGAATCCTTAAATAAAATAGAAGATTTAGAGCTTAAAAATAAATTAGAAGACATTTCATCTATTTATGAAGGATTTCAAGGATATCTTGAACTAGGATACTTAGATGCTGAAGATGAATTAACTATACTTTCTAGGAAGCTAGATGAAAGTGATTATTTTAATGATGCAGAAATATGGATAGATGAATTTACTACATTTACCCCACAACAATACAGCATAATAGAAAAGTTACTTCAAAAAGCTAAAAGAGTAAATGTATCTCTAAATTCAGATATGTTAAATGGCTATAATGATGTAGATAATACAGATGTATTTTCAATTACTAAAGTTACAGAAAAGAAGTTACTAAACATAATTGAAAGAAGTGGAGTAGGCTATGAAAAGCCTATAGATTTAAATAAAGAAACTTGTCCAAGATTTTGTGAAAGTAAAGAACTTAGGCATATAGAAAAACACTTTTTTTCATTTCCTTATAAGTATTATAACTTACCTGTAGAGAAGTTAAGAATGTATAAGGCATTAAATACTTATGATGAAGTTGAAAAGGTAGCAAGAAGCATAGTATCAGAAATACGTGATAAAGATTATAGGTTTAAGGATATAGCTGTTGTATGTAGAGAAATTGAAAGTTATGAAAGAATAGTATCTGTAATCTTTAAAGAATATAATATCCCATTTTTCTTAGATAAAAAAAGGGACGTTACAGATAATCCATTAGTTGTGCTTATAACATCGGCTTTTGATGTATTCATAAAGAATTGGTCCTATGAGTCTATTTTTAGATACCTTAAGACAGGGATTGTAAAGATACAAAGAGAAGATATAGATTTATTAGAGAATTATGTATTAGCTTATGGTATAAGGGGCTTTCAT
>CAYYWN010000503.1:0-1636 GCA_964474485.1 uncultured Clostridium sp.
AAAAAATTGATTATTAATTAAACTTACATCTTCAACTATTGCAGATATAGGTATTAAAGATGAAAAAATTCAAGCAATAGAACCAAATGGCATTAAGGAAAATGCAAAGAGAACGATAGATTTATCTGGTAAATTAGTTATGGCTGGAATAATTGATCCTCATAATCATATTTCTGCTAGATTCAGAGGGATAATAGACGAACTTGATTTTTTTACTGCTAGTAAAGTTGCTGCATTTGGTGGAGTTACTACTTTCATGGATTTTTCAGAAAGTGCTCATGGCGCATCAGTATTAAGAGAAGTTAAAAAAAGGGTTAAAAGCATGGAAGAAAGTTCTATAGACTTTAGTTTACATGCAAAAATCATCCAAACAAATTCTAGTGTTCTAAAAGAAATCAAGGATTTGATTGAATTTGGAGTTCCAACAATGAAACTATTTATGACCTATAGAAAAGCAGGTGTAATGGTATCAGATTCTGACATACTAAAGGTTATGGAAGTATGTAAACAATATGGTGGGCGACCAGGTTTTCATGCAGAAAGCAATATTATATTAGAATATAATGATCAAAAATTTGAAGAAAATGGAACTATGGATTGGGAACATTTTGCTTTAGCAAAACCTAATGTATGTGAACTAGAAGCAGTTAATAGAGTTATTGCATATTCTGAATTTATGGATTGTCCGATTTATATATTCCATTTAACTACAAAGGAAGGAAAGAAAGCAATTGAATTAGCACAAAATCGAGGATTGAAAGTTTATACTGAAACATGTCCGCATTATTTGACTTTAACTGAAGAAGTGTACAAAAAGGAAGATGGACACCTATATATGATGAGCCCGCCTCTTAGATCCATAGATGACCAAGATGAACTTTGGAGAGGTTTAAACGATGGTACTATTTCAATTATAGGATCTGATAATTGTACATTTACTAGAGAAACTAAGGAAGTAAATCTTGAAAGAGATGAAAATGGTAAAATCATTCCAAATTACCTAAATGTAATAAATGGAGTTAGTGGAATTGAAGAAAGGCTTGCATTATTAATCGCAGGAGGTATAAATAAAGGAAGAATCAATTGGAACAAACTAACAGAAATTACTGCAGAAAATCCTGCCAAAGTATTTGGAATGTATCCACAAAAGGGTACAATAACTGTAGGTAGTGATGCTGATTTTGTTATAATTGATCCTGAAAAAGAAAATATAATTTCTGCTGATACCTTACACTATGGATTAGATTATTGTATATATGATGGTATTAAAGCTAAAGGATGGCCAATTATGACTATAGCTAGAGGACAGGTAATAGTTGAAAATGGTGAATTTAAAGGTAAAAAAGGTGCTGGTAAATTTATTAAAAGGAAACTCGACTTTTTAGAAAAGGGGTTCAAATATGAATAATCTTAGTATTCTACCAAGTAGTCAAAGTGGTAAGAAATCACTTTATTTAATGATTATAGTTATACTATTTGCCATAGGTGCATTTATATTACCAAGTAATATGAAAACATTAGGCATGCCTGACTTTTCAGCTACACCATTATATGCTACTCTAATATATGGCAGGATTATTGCTTCTGTAGCAACAGCAGTATATGCAATCATTGCCATCTACAAGGAACAAGAAAA
>CAYYWN010000504.1:0-1631 GCA_964474485.1 uncultured Clostridium sp.
AGATTCTTTCCAAGGATCTCATCTCTATGGAAACCCATGAGGGACTCTGAAGCCAGATTCATATCCTCCAATAAATAATTCTTACCATCATCTATAACTTTGATTATAATATTTCCAATGCTTGTGTTTTTGAAAAGTTCCTTAAATCTTTCTTTCTCTTCATAGACCATCCTTTCCTTTAGGAGTAGATCTTTGGAAAGCAGATCATAGGGTCTCATGAAACCAGTTACAACTATTGCCTTATATATAAGATAGAAGGAGAATAGTTTCAAGATGTGTCCAAGCAGAGTATACGAATCATAAATATTTGAATAGAATGTAAGAACAAGTTCTGCAAGAACAGCAAGTATTATGGCCACTATCAAAGTATTAAGTATATGGTATTCTAATTGATCACGCTGCCTCCAAAGCGTGCCTAACGAACCAAGCATCATGAATGAAATCAAATATTCAGTGTATAACTTGAAAGATGTCAGTCCAGAACCTTCTATAAAACATGTAGGAAAAATGTCCATATAAATACTTAATAACAAAATTGTTGATATAATTGTATAAATGGCTAGTGCATAACGCATTTTAAACTCTTTTTTAATCATGAACGGAGCTATGAGCAAGGCTGAAGCTTCCATATATCGTGCAACAATCCATAGCTTAATCGATAGATCAACACTTTGGTAAGGAAAAACGCCCATTCCTTTATACGCAAGAGTATGAAGAACCTCAATGAAAGCAATGAACGCATAAGCCATACCCAAAAAGAGCAAGTAATTGTTTTTGAGAGTCTGTTTGGAGAACCAAGTGATCATAAAAAAGTTAACTGCTACAACTACAATGGAAATCTCTACTAATGAGTGAAATAATAAATAGTTATAACTGCTGATAATATGTAAGATCGCAATTATGATTAAACCTAAGATTATCTCACTTGGGTATAGAATCTTTATTTTAGATTGCAATTTCACTCCTTTATGAAGAATAGGGATCATTTGTCTTTTTTGTAACACATTTTATTAAAGTCTGAATCCTATCGATATTATCAAAAACATAAGGCATGTTCAGCTAAACATATATCTACAATTTAAGAGTGCTCTCTCCTTTTTGTTAGATTTATAAAGTTAGCCAACTATGTTTAATAATTTTTACCGTTTTTTAATATTAGTCAGATAATAACTGCTGCCCCTCAGCAGAGTATTTTGAATACTGTATTGTAGTAATATGTTAATTTACTATATATATCTATAAAGAAGCTTCCAACTTGTTGTATAATTATATTTCCGTTTGGATTTTAGTCATGTTTTTTCCAATTCGGTGATAATATTACATCTATCTCATTTCTTCTATTTTGCATATGCAGAACCGTTTAAAATATTGAGTTATTATCAAAAAATATATACTTGTAATAATAGCTATATATTTCTTCTATCTATCTGATTATGTTGCAAAGTTGGGTCCATACAACAATGTGCAACGTGTGGTTCCTGCTAAATCAGTTTCTATTATGTACCACCCTTTACCCGGAGCCACACATAACCCCTTGTGGAGGAAAAATGAACGAATCCGTACGTGTGCGAAGATGGGGACGAAATATTTCGTTATCCGTTCCTGTCGAATTTAAAGACCTCTACAAAGAC
>CAYYWN010000505.1:0-1622 GCA_964474485.1 uncultured Clostridium sp.
CACACTGGCAGCCTAGTCTTAAATTATAACTAGAAAATTGTTTAATTTGGTTATATTTGGAGAAACTGTTACAGAAGCTGAAGCTATGGAAAGATACCTTGTTTCTAAGGGATTAGATAAAAACAGGATAGTTAAAGAAGAGAAGGCAACTAATACTAGTGAAAATATAATATTTTCCAAAGAAATTATAGATAGTATATGGACAAGCAAAGAAAAATACAAGGTTACAATAATAACTAATAACTTCCACTGCTTTAGATCAAAATTTCTCTCAAAGAGGGCTGGAGTTAATTCTGTAACTTATTCTGTAGATGTACAAAAGGCAATAAAGCCTGCTTACTTTATCAGAGAATATTTTGGGGTTATTAAGTCTTATTTTATTGATAGATAAATACAAGTTTTGGGTTTAAATCATAAGTAAAACTTAAGCTTTGTTATGAATTTTTGTAATAACATTAGGACTATTACCTTAAAGATGGTAATAGTCCTAATGTTATAGAGATAAATAAAAATAAGCTTAATATTTGTAACTTTCCATAAAAAGTTTAAATTTAATTAATAAGCTTAATTTAAAGGAGAATTTATACTATAATAATGAGTAATACAAGTAAGTTAAATAATTAATTTATGATATTAGAATTAACATAGGAGGAAAGTATGAAGAATATAGCTTGTTTTGATGTAGGGGGAACATTTATAAAGTATGCCTTAATAAATGAAGAAGGTAATATTATATTTAAAGATAAGGTTGCTTCACCTAAAGAAAATTGTAATGAAACTATACCAAGAGAAATGATAAAAGTAATAAAAAGATTTCAAGAAGGGCATAATGTAGATAAGGTGGGTATAAGTACAGCAGGTCAAGTAAACTCTAAAAAGGGAGAAATAGTTTTTGCTTCAGGAAATTTACCAAATTATACTGGTACTAAATTATCAGAGTATATTAAAAATAGCTTAGGTTTAGATGCTTTTGTAGAAAATGATGTGAATGCTGCAGCACTTGGAGAGAAGTGGAAAGGTGCAGGAAAGGACAAAGAAAATTTTGTTTGTGTAACCTTAGGTACTGGTATTGGTGGTGCTATAATTATAAATGGAAAACTATATAAGGGATCAGGCGGAGGAGCAGGAGAAGTAGGTCATACTATTTTAAATGAAGAGGGTAAAAAGTGTAATTGTGGTGGTAATGGATGTTATGAAAGATATGCATCAACATCTTCATTTATAAGACAGTATAAAGAAAGAGCTCTTTTAGAAAAAATTGATATGGATAAGGATATAGATGGTGAAGGCATAATGAAGCTAGTACATAATGGGGATATTATTGCTTTAGAGGTGTATGAGGACTTTTTAAATCATGTTGTGAGTGGTCTTGTTAGCATAACTCACGTGTTAGATCCTGGTACTATAATTATAGGTGGAGGTATATCAGCTGAAGGGGAAGAGTTTTTGAAAGCATTAAATTATAAATTTAAAAATAAAGTTATGAGCTCATATGTAAGCCATACAAAGATTATACCGGCCACCCTACAAAATGATGCTGGTATATATGGAGCTTGTTATATAGCTTTAAATGAAATGTTATAGTGGACATGAATATGAGAAAGGATTCAAATCCTGTATAC
>CAYYWN010000506.1:0-1604 GCA_964474485.1 uncultured Clostridium sp.
TATACAGTGGAAAGATAACTTTCATGAAGGTAGGTGCAGTGGCTAGTTTTATTAAAAAAGAAGAAAAAATAGATATTATAAAATCTAAAACCTTACCTATTGGAGTATTAGATAAGGTAGATATTGATATAATAGATAAAAAGGTTAAAAATGGAGATATAGTTGTTACCGTAAGTGATGGCGTTCTAGACTGCTGTGAGGGGGGGAGTATTGAGTGGTTAGCAGAATATCTTGTTAAAAGTAATAAAAATACTCCAAAGGAATTGGCTGAAGATATAATAGAAAAAGTAAAAGAATTATCTGGAGGGAAAATTAAAGATGATATGACTGCTATAGTCTCTAAGGTGTATAACTTATATTAATAAAAAGGTATTAGAGGGACTCTAAACTTTAAGAGGTTATAATTCTATATTTAAATTATAGATACAATATGATATTGTAGTAGTGTATATAGAATTAGCCTCTTAAATTAAAGTATTGAGTTCTATTTTTATTGTGATAATTTATTTATATAAGTATGCTATAATATGTTATTATAGGAATTAGGAAGTGGATTAATGAAAAAAACGATTTTAGAATACATAGATAAATATTCAATGATACAAAAAGATGATAAAGTTTTAGTAGCTCTATCTGGTGGCCCTGATTCTATAACTTTATTACATATACTTTATAGTTTGAAAGATGAGCTAGGAATAACCCTTTATGCAGCACATGTAAATCATAAACTAAGGGGAGCAGAGTCTGATAAGGATGAAAAATATGTGAAAGAGATTTGTTCGTTACTTAATATTCCTTGCTATATAAAGCTCGCAGATATTAATGCTGTATCTAAAGAAAAAGGAATATCTAGTGAAATGGCAGGTAGAGAAGTGAGATATGATTTCTTTAAAAGCTTAAAGAAAGATTTGAATATAAACAAAGTAGCATTAGCTCATAACTCTAATGATAGAGCTGAAACCATTCTTATGAGAATTATGCGTGGAACTGGAATAGAAGGCCTTGCAGGAATAAAGCCCATAAGAGATAATACATATATAAGACCAATATTAATACTCTCACGGAAAGAGATTGAAGATTACTGTGAGATAAATAAGCTACGTCCAAGAATAGACAAAACTAATAATGAACCTATATATGCGAGAAATAAGGTTAGACTAGAACTTATACCTTACATAAAAGAAAATTTTAATAATGATATAATAAACACATTAAATAGATTTTCAGAACTTATGGTAAGAGATAATGACTATTTGGAAAAGATATCTTATGAAAAGTTCATGAAATATGTAGAAATAAATTCTAAAAGAGATATAATAATTCATAAAGAGGCTTTTAAAGAACATGATTCAATTGTTACTAGAATAATAAGATCCTCTATAGAACAATTAGAAGGGACATTAAACAATATAGAAATGACGCATATTTCTAGCATAGTATTTTTAAGTAATCAAGGAACAGGAAAGATAATAAATCTTCCGCATGATATTATGGTATCTAATGTATATGGAGATATATTTATAAAAAAGAATTCTAAAAGGTTTATAAAAGATGAAAGACTAAGTTCAGTAATTAATTTAAAAGATTATACTAAAGAAGATTTA
>CAYYWN010000507.1:0-1604 GCA_964474485.1 uncultured Clostridium sp.
TAGTATTTGCTATACTTGGAATTGCAAATACTAAGATGGTAGATGGGTTAGCTCCTTTAATTGTGGGACTTATAGTTTTTGCTGCAGGGCTATCATTAGGAGGACCAACAGGTTATGCTATTAACCCAGCAAGAGATCTTGGACCACGTATAGCACATGCTATATTGCCTATAAAAGGTAAAGGTGATTCAGACTGGGGATATTCTTGGATACCAATTGTAGGACCTATAATTGGAGGACTTATCGCAGCATTTTTCTTTAATATAATATTTTAATATTATTACTGTTTAAAAAATAAGCTATTTCTTTTAGAAATAGCTTATTTTTTTAGAGTAAATTACATCATTATTTAAAGGTTTTAGTAATAACTTTAATTAATGGATTTTTTATTAAAGAGTTGGATAAGATAATTTTGTATAGATTAAATTTAAGAAAGGAGACAACTATGAATAAAGATTTTCAAAATCAAAATGTAAATCAGAGCATGGAAGAAAAGAGTAAGGAAAGTAGGAACTCTAAGACAGGGTATAAAAATAGAGGGAACTCTGGGTTAGAAGCGGGTATAAAGAATACTAAAGGTAAAAAGTAACAATTGATTCAAATCAGATATTGTATTTAAATTAATTTAAAAATAAATAGGCATATTTATTATAAATATAAATTATGCCTATTTATTATAAATATAAAGTAATTATATAAGGTCTCTTTTAACCATCTCTGTTACTGAAAATGTTGCCACATCATCAGCGTACTTTCCAGGTCCAAAACCAGCATCATAGCCTAATTCTTTAGCTAATTCATGACTTATTCTAGGGCCACCACATATAAGTAATACTTTGTCTCTTAATCCTTCAGCTTCTAAAAGCCCTACAAGTTCTGTGAGGTTTTGAATATGAACATTTTTCTGTGTTACTGTTTGTGAGACTAGAAGGATGTCAGCTTTAAGTTCAATAGCTCTTTTTACAAATTCCTCATTAGGAACCTGGCTACCTAAATTATAAGCTTCTATCATTTCATATCTTTCTAAACCATAGTGGCCAGCATAGCCTTTCATATTCATTATGGCATCTATTCCAACGGTATGTGCATCTGTTCCAGTACTAGCACCTAGTATAACTATTTTTCTTTGTATATTTTCTTTTATATAATCATTAACCTCTTCCATAGATAAAGTATCAACCTCTACAGTTTGTACATAGATAGATTCGTAGTCTACAGTATGAGTTAGAGTCCCATACACCACGTAAAATGTAAAGTTTTTATCTAAAGCAGAGTGATGTGCAACGTTAGGCTCTTCAAGCCCCATCTTTTTTGCAAGTATTTTAGCAGCCTCAGCACTTTTATCGTTATCAGGTAAGGGCAAAGTAAAGCTTAATTGAACTTTACCATCATTCATAGTATCTCCATAGGGTTTTACTTTATTTAAATCTAAAAATGTATCTGTGCCTTTTTTTGCTGTAGAGTATAATCCACTGCTCATTATCTATTACCCCCTAACATTAAGTCTATGAATGGATTAAAGTATTCTTTTGATTTTTCTGATACACCAGCAAGGCCTTTACCACCGTTTATTGGTCTCTTTATCCCTGCACACATGCCTTTTT
>CAYYWN010000508.1:0-1596 GCA_964474485.1 uncultured Clostridium sp.
TACTACAGTATAAGAATTAATATCTATTGCGAGTTCAGGAAATGTTAGGGTCTCCCTACTTCCATTATCTGAATTATATCTCCTCATCACTGCCTTAACCCTTGCTATAAGTTCTTTCGGTTCAAATGGTTTCACAATATAATCATCTGCTCCTAGTTCAAGCCCTAACACCTTATCGAAGGTATCACCCTTAGCTGTAAGCATTATTACAGGAGTTTCATTTTCTTTCCTTATCCATTTTAAAACATCTATCCCATCCATATGTGGAATCATTATATCTAAAAGTACAATATCAGGTTTATAACTTAAAAATGCCTCCTGTGCACTTTTCCCATCATGAGACAACCTTGTATCATAACCTGAGTTTTGTAAGTACATCTTTATAACTTCACATATATTTTCATCATCATCTACTATAAGGACTTTTCCTATAGTTCCTTCCATATTTCAAACCCCCTTAATATAATTTAACATAATTATAACTATATATTAATCTATCACAAATTACTATTTAAATACTGCTTTACACAAAAAAGTTACAAATAATTTACTAGTAAATAAAAATAAAGCATAATAACCTTTTTTAAGTTATTATGCTTTATTTTATATATTATTAATCTTCCTCAAATAATATACTAAGGGGAACATCATCATAAATTCTTCTTATAGCTTCTGCAAATATTGGTGCTACAGAAAGAGATGTAATCTTTTCAGAGTTTTCACCCACTGGAACATGGATAGTATTAAGCATAACTAGCTCTTTTATAGCAGAATTATTTATTCTATCAAATGCTGGTCCAGAAAGAACCCCATGAGTACAGCAGGCATATACTTCTTTTGCACCTAAATCTTTTAATGCATTAGCTGCATTTACAATTGTACCTGCAGTATCGATCATATCATCTACTAGAATAGCCGTCTTTCCTCTAACATCACCTATTATATTCATAATCTCGGATACATTTGCTTTAGGTCTTCTCTTATCAATTATAGCCATAGGCGCTTGTAACCTATCTGCAAACTTTCTAGTTCTTGTAACACTACCTAAGTCTGGAGATACTAATACTACATCCTTATCTTCCCTAAATCCTTTATCTTCAAAATACTTTGAAAGTATAGGTAACCCTAAAAGATGGTCAAGTGGTATATCAAAATATCCTTGTATTTGTGAAGCATGGAGATCCATAGTAAGTACTCTATCTGCACCAGCAGCTGTTATTAAATCTGCTACTAGTTTTGCAGTTATTGGATCCCTAGATTTTGCCTTTCTATCTTGCCTTGCATATCCGTAATAAGGAATAACAGCTGTTATTCTTCCTGCTGATGCTCTTTTAAATGCATCTATCATTATTAGAAGTTCCATTAAGTTGTTGTTAACAGGTGAATTTGTAGATTGTACTACAAAAACATCTACCCCTCTTTCAGTTTCATTAATAACTACAGATATTTGTCCATCACTAAATGTACCTACCTTTGCATCTGCTACTGGTATACCTAATATATCTGAAATGTCTTTTGCAAGTTTTGGATTAGGATTTCCACTAAATATCTTGATTGTTTTTCCGTGGGTTATCATTTTGAACCCTCCTTAGGTTT
>CAYYWN010000509.1:0-1595 GCA_964474485.1 uncultured Clostridium sp.
TGGTAACTTTAGTGGTTGATTTATTAAGGGGTATTTCAATAGACGTGGTTCTTTTCTAAAAGAACATTTTCACATATAATTAGACTGAGAACAATAAATTAATATAAAAATATAATAAATTTGTAATATAGTAATAAGTTAAAAGGTTAAATAAAATACTAAAATTCGGAGGTAAGTTATGAATATAGGCGTAATAATGGGAGGAATCTCATCAGAGAGGGAAATATCCCTTAAGACAGGAAAAGAGATAGCTAGCAATTTAAATTCAGAAAAATATAAAGTAAGCGAAATTATAATAAATAGTACAGAAGAATTAATAGAAAAGGTAAAGAGTATAGATTTCGCATTTATAGCACTTCACGGCAAGTTTGGGGAAGATGGGACAATTCAATCTGTATTAAAAACATTGAATACACCTTACTCAGGATGTGATTCATTAAGTAGCGCTATATGTATGGATAAAGATATGACTAAAAAGATATTAAAATATGCAGATATAAGAACTGGAAAGTGGATTAGTTTAAACTCTTTAGAAGAATTAAATTATGAGAAAATAGAAAAATTATCATACCCAGTAGTTATAAAACCCAATAGTGGTGGATCTAGCGTTGCTACAAATTTAATAAGTGAAGAAAAAGATGTTAAAAGAGCCATTGAAGAGGCTTTTAAATATGACACAGAAGTTATGATAGAAGAATATATAAAGGGAGATGAAATCACCTGTTGTATATTAAATGGTAAGATGCTACCAGTACTTGCTATAAAACCAAAATCACACTTTTTTGACTTTGCTTCAAAATATGAAGATGGCGGAGCAGAAGAGATTATAGTTAATTTAAATGAGAAACTTCATAAAGAAGTAGAACAGATGGCAATTGCTTGTTGGAAAGAATTAAAATGTAGCGTTTATGCTAGGGTAGATATGATAGTAAAGGAAGGAGTTCCTTATATCTTAGAGATAAATACATTACCTGGTATGACTAAAAATAGCTTATTTCCTAAAAGCGCAGCAGGAATTAATATGGACTTTAAAATGCTTTTAGAAAATATAATCCAGTATTCCATAGAAGAAAGAAAGAATAAGGGTTAGGTATATAAAGTCAGAAATAAATATAAATATTATTTCTACTATCACATTTTAAGTTCCAAGTTTCAGGGGTAGCTTAAACTCTTCCTGAAACTTGGACTTATTTATTTATTTACATGAGCTATATTTAATAATTAAATCTAAAGTTGCTATTAAAGCATCAAAGTGAGTTCTTTCATAGGCATGTGAAGCAAAGACTCCAGGTCCTATAAGAGCTGCTTTAACGTCCCAACCAGCGCCTAATACTGCTGAAGCATCTGAACCGTAATGTGGATATATGTCAATTTTATAATCTATATTATTCTTTAAGCATACATCTATTAATGTCTTTCTTAAATTGTAATCATAAGGTCCTGAAGAGTCTTTTGCACAGATGCAAACAGCATATTCAGAAGAGTTATGTCCAGGTCCTGGTGCTCCCATATCTACAGCTATAAATTCCTTTGTATTTTTAGGAATAGAAGCTTTTGCTCCATGTCCTACTTCTTCATAATTACTTATAAAAAAG
>CAYYWN010000510.1:0-1594 GCA_964474485.1 uncultured Clostridium sp.
CTGGAGTTTTTGCTGACGAAATAAACAATATGGTAAGTGAAGATAAGATACAAATAACACCAAGAAGAGGAGAATACTGCCTATTTGATAAATCAGCAGGAGATATGATAAATGGTACTATATTTCAACTTCCAACTGATATGGGAAAAGGGGTACTAGTAACGCCTACAGTAGATGGAAACCTTTTAGTTGGTCCTAATGCTATGGATATAGATGATAAAGAGGACTTTACAACTTCAAAAGAAGGTTTAGATGATATATTAAAAAGAGCCATTAAAAGTGTTAAAAGTATTCCAATGAATCAAATAATAACAAACTTTTCAGGGCTTAGGGCACATAGTAATTTAGATGATTTCATAATAGGTGAGGTAAGGGATGCTAAAAACTTTATAAATGCTGCAGGAATAGAATCACCAGGGCTTTCTAGTGCGCCAGCTATATCAGAAGTTGTATTAAATATAGTTATAGAAAAACTTAATCCTTCATTAAAAAGTAATTTTGATCCTATAAGAAAGTCTATACCTAAATTTAGAGAAATGAGCAATGATGAAAGAAGAGAATTAATAGCTAGAAACCCTAAGTATGGTAAGATAATATGTAGATGTGAACTTATAACTGAAGGTGAAATTTTAGATTCTATAAAAGGACCACTAGGTGCTACAACACTTGATGGTGTAAAAAGAAGAACTAGAGCAGGAATGGGAAGATGTCAAGGTGGATTTTGTTCTAGTAGAATAGTTGATATATTATCCAAAGAATTAAAGGTTCCAGTTACAATGATAAAGAAAAATAAAGGTAATTCTAACATATTAGTAGCAGAAAATAAAGAAGGAATCTAATTTTAAATATAGAGTGGAGGATTTAGGTATGGAAGTATTTGATATAGTTATAATCGGAGGCGGACCAGCTGGTATGGCAGCGGCAGTGGCTGCAAAAGAAGAGGGTATAGATAGTATATTAATCTTAGAGAGAGAAGATCACTTAGGTGGAATATTAAATCAATGTATTCATAATGGGTTTGGGCTTCATACATTTAAAGAAGAACTAACAGGGCCAGAATATGCTGAAAGATTTGTAGAAAAGATAAATGATTATAAAATACCATACAAGTTAAATTCTATGGTACTTGATCTAACTAAGGATAAAGTTATAACAGCAGTGAATCCAGAGGATGGAATAATTGAAATAAAAGCTAAGAGTTTAATTTTAGCTATGGGGTGTAGAGAAAGACCAAGAGGGGCTATAAATATTCCAGGAAGTAGATGTGCTGGGATATATACTGCTGGTACAGCTCAAAAGTTTGTAAATATAGAAGGATATATACCAGGTAAAGAAGTGGTTATATTAGGGTCAGGTGACATTGGTCTTATAATGGCTAGAAGAATGACTTTAGAGGGAGCAAATGTAAAGGCAGTAGTAGAGGTTATGCCTTACTCTGGAGGACTTAATAGAAATATAGTTCAATGTCTTGAAGACTTTGATATACCATTAAGACTTAGTCATACAGTTATAGATATAAAAGGTAAGGATAGAGTAGAAGGAGTTACCGTGGCTAAGGTTGATGAAAACAGAAGGCCAATTAAAGGAAGTGAAA
>CAYYWN010000511.1:0-1592 GCA_964474485.1 uncultured Clostridium sp.
AAATAAAAACAAAGAGGATAGTTTAACCTATACTAAAAGTGCTAAAAAACAACCAGCTTACTCTTTAAATGCTAGTGTAAAGCCTATTGATGTAGGTTCAACTATGACATCTAATGATGTAATGAAAGCTCTTTTATTATATTCTGCTAATGATTCTGCTTATATAATAGCAGATAATGTAGCCACAGATTCTGATACTTTCATTAAAATGATGAATGAAAAAGCTAAAGAATTTGGAATGAAAAATACAAATTTTGTAACTGCAAATGGTTTACATAATGAAAATCACTATAGCACTGCCTTAGACATTGCAATATTAGGTAAAAAGTCTTATGATAATTCATGGGTTAGAGAAACTCTGTCTCTAAAAAAAGACTCTATACAACTTCCTAGTAAAGATAAATTTTTAGTAGAAAATAGAAATAAGGTTTTAGGACAAAAAGGTAACATAGGTGGAAAAACTGGTTATACCTCTGAAGCTGGTAAATGCTTTGTTTCAATATATGAAAGGGATGGAAGAAAGCTTGTATCTGTAGTTTTAAAATCTGTATTTGATAGTGAAGATTCAGCTATGTTTAATGATACTGAAAAGATTATAGATGCTAGCTATAGCGCAAAAAGAACTACTCTTATGAGTAGAGATGAAACTGTTGAAACCTTACCAATACAATATAAATCCTTTGGATTTTTTGGTCCTTCTAAGACCATAGATGTTCCTTTAATATTAAAAGAGGATATTGAGTATTATGAAAATCCTATAAATAAGCAGTCTATTGAAAAAGATATTAGCACAGCAGGACTTAATCCTTGGAAATTGGACAAAAATCTTAGTGCTGCTAAACTAACAGTAAAAGAACCTTTAGTTTCAAAAAAATATGCATTGTATCCTAAAGTATCAAAATCTGATTTAATAAAAGCTAATTTACTTCTCTATCTTGGAACTTTAATTTCTATAATAATTATAATAACGTTTATATTCTTTTTTAAGTCAAAACTAAAAAAGAATTCTAATAAAAAAAGATACTTCTAACATTAGAAGTATCTTTTTTTATTTTATATATACTCTTCAAATTTTTGTTTACTAAACTTATTATCCATATTTACAAAAAACACTCCTACAATGATAATTATACTACCTACCATCTGTATAAATGTAATACTTTCTTTTAATATAAGTGCTGCTGCTGCTAAGCTTATTATGGGTTGCAAATTGATATATGTGGTTATAACCGTTGCTCCTAGTTTCTTCAAACAAAAGATATATACTATATACCCTATCACAGAACATGCTATAGAAAGATAAAGTATATTCATAATAGCTAAGGATGAAGGTATAGTTGGTCTTGATATTAGTAAAGCCGGACTTAAAAAAATAGTTCCAAATATAGTCTGATAAGTACTTATTGTTATACTCTTATATTCACCTTTAAACTTACTGGTTACTATATTATATATAACCCAACTTATAGCCGCTCCAAGAGCCATTAAATCACCTAAGGTTCCCGAAGAAAATATATTAACTTTATCTTTGGTTGAAACCACGATTATTATTCCTATAACACTTAAAATAGCTCCTAATGTTTTAAATGTAG
>CAYYWN010000512.1:0-1591 GCA_964474485.1 uncultured Clostridium sp.
AACCAGTTTTCTGATTGGATCTTTTGAACTAAATCTTCAGCTCCAACGAAATCTGCTCCAGCTTCTTGAGCTTCAGTAGCCTTATCTCCTTTAGCGAAAACAAGAACTCTAACTGTTTTACCAGTTCCATTAGGTAATACAACTGCTCCTCTAACTTGTTGATCTGCATGTCTTGGATCTACTCCAAGTCTTACATGTAGTTCAATTGTTTCATCAAAGTTTGCTTTTGCAGTTTTTACAGTTAAATCTAATGCTTCAGTTGAGTTGTATAAAGCACTTTTATCTATTAACTTTGAACTTTCGATATATTTCTTTCCCATTATAAGCCTCCTCTGTGGTATTAGCGGTTTTTACCTCCCACTTATTTTTACGAATTACTCTTGAATTGTTACGCCCATACTTCTTGCTGTACCTTCGATCATTTTCATAGCTGTTTCGATGCTCGCAGCATTTAAGTCTGGCATTTTAGTTTCAGCAAGCTTTTTAACTTGTTCTTTAGTTAAACTTCCTACTTTTGTTCTGTTAGGTACTCCTGATCCACTTTCTAATCCTAATTCTTTCTTGATTAGAACAGCAGCTGGAGGTGTCTTTAATATGAAACTAAAAGATCTATCTTGGTAAACAGTTATAACTACTGGTATTATTAACCCAGCTTGATTTGCTGTTTTTGCGTTAAACTCCTTACAGAATCCCATTATGTTTACACCGTGTTGACCTAATGCTGGACCAACTGGTGGTGCTGGTGTTGCCTTACCTGCTTGAAGTTGAAGTTTAATCATTCCAGTTACTTTTTTAGCCATTTTCGTTATTCCTCCTACACTGTGGTATATACGGACTTTTTTGTCCTCCCACTTATTTAAAATTAGTTTATATTCAAATTAAACTAATTTTTCAACTTGATTAAAGTCTAGTTCAGCAAGTGTTTCCCTGCCAAACATATCTACTAAAGCCTTTATCTTTTTCTTATCTAAAACTATCTCTTGTATTTTTGCTACTGAATCTCTTAAAGGTCCTGAGATAATTCTTATACTTTCCCCTACTTCTAAGTCAATCTCAACAGGCATTTCTAAAACTCCCATTGCTTCCACTTCTTCGTCAGAAAGAGGAACAGGCTTTGATCCTGGTCCCACAAACCCTGTGACTCCTCTTGTGTTTCTTACAACATACCAAGATTCATCAGTCATCAGCATTTTTATTAATACATAACCAGGAAATTTCTTTTTTAATGAGACTTTTTGTTTGCCATCTTTTTCTTCAATCACTTCTTCCATAGGCACTTGCATGTCATAAATTAGTGATTCAAGGCTTCTGTTTTCAATTGCTTTTTCTAGGTTTGCTTTAACCTTATTTTCGTATCCTGAGTATGTATGCACTACATACCATCTTGCTATATCACTCATACTTTTCAGGTGAATAAAAGATCACCCAAACCTCCCTTTACTTAAAATTAAAAATCATTTCAAAGAGGTTCTTGAAAATAAAATCTAATCCACCAACTAATATTATATATATTATGGCGAATACACCTACTGCAACAAATGCTTTTTTTGTCTCATCTTTTGAAGGCCAAGTTATTATTTTAAGTTCGGCC
>CAYYWN010000513.1:0-1586 GCA_964474485.1 uncultured Clostridium sp.
CTAAAAAGACTTTAGCTGTAGGTGCTGAGGCAAAGCAAATGATAGGTAGAACGCCAGGAAATATTACCGCTATAAGACCTATGAAAGATGGGGTTATTGCAGACTTTGATATAACACAAACTATGTTAAAAGCATTTATAGAAAAGGTGACATCAAAATCATCTTTTACTAGTCCTAGAATAATTGTGTGCTTTCCATCAGGAGTTACAGAAGTTGAAAGAAGAGCTATTGAAGAAGCTACAAAGCAGGCTGGTGCTAGAGAAGTACTACTTATGGAAGAACCTATGGCAGCAGCTATAGGAGCTGGTCTTCCAGTTGATGAACCTACAGGAAGTATGATAGTAGACATTGGAGGAGGTACCACAGAGATTGCTATAATATCTTTAGGTGGTATTGTAACAAGTAAGTCTTTAAGAGTTGCTGGAGATGAACTGGACCATGCTATTGTTAATTACATAAAGAAGGGTCATAATCTTACTATAGGTGAAAGAACTTCCGAAAATATTAAAATGGAACTTGGTTCAGCATTTAAAAGTGAAGAAGAAGAAGAGAGAAAAATGGAGATTAAGGGAAGAGACATTATGACAGGACTTCCAAAAACTATAGAAATATCAGAAGAACAAATAAGAGAAGCACTAAAAGAACCTATAGCATTAATAATAGAATCAATTAAAACTACACTAGAAAAAACACCACCAGAACTTGCAGCAGATATAATGGATAAAGGTATAATGCTTACAGGCGGAGGAGCTTTACTTAGAGGAATAGATGAACTTATAAAGAAAGAAACACATATCCCTGTTCACATATCAGAATCACCACTAGATTGTGTGGCCTTAGGAGCAGGAAAAGCTTTAGATAATTTTGATAAAATAAGTAAAAGGTGATAATAAATGAAGCTTTTTAAAAACAAACTGGCAGTCACTATAATAGTGCTGTCAGTTACATTTTTAGTTATAATAGGCTACACATCAAAAAAACAGGGAAAAGATACAGTAGGTAATTCTGTAGGAGTTGCTTTAAATCCAGTTCAAAAAATATTTTATGGTATAAATGACAACGTTAAAGGGTTCTTGAATTTTGTTTTTAATTTTTCAGATGTTAGAAGTGAGAATACAGAGTTAAAGAAAAGAAACAGTGAACTTTCATCTAAATCAATTGAATATGACTCTTTAAAAAATGAAAATCAAAGGCTAAGGGAAATGTTAGATTTTAAAAGCCAAAGAGACGAGTATAATTATATTGGAGCTAACATAATAAACAAAGCTGGAGGAAGCATATTAGAGAGCGTTACTATTGATAGGGGCTTAAAACATGGAGTTAAGGTAGGTATGGTTGCTATAGATCCAAAAGGACTTGTAGGTCAAGTTACTGATGTTACTAATAGTTGGTCCACAGTACAGCCAATTACAAGTGAAAATGTTGCAGTAGGGGCGCTAGTTGAGAGTACTAGAGAGACTACAGGTGTGGTTAAAGGCTATAGAGATAATAATAAGGTAGTCGCAAGGCTAGAATATATTGATGCAAACTCTGAAATCAAAGAAGGGGATGTTATACTTACATCAGCATCAGGCGACAGTTATCCA
>CAYYWN010000514.1:0-1578 GCA_964474485.1 uncultured Clostridium sp.
AAGGTAAAACTGATTATAGATATTTTGAAAAGGTTGCTTTATCATGGTTTGATGCTGGTATAAAAACTATAGAAGATGCCCAATTATATATTAAAAGGCATGAGGAGAAATGGATTAAATATAGACGAATACTGGATTATTTGGGTATAAAAGATGCTGATATAATGAAACCACAAGAAGAACTGCTTAGTAAATGGGTAAATCAATATAAGTTTTCTATTGAAATAATTGAAAAGGCTTGTACTATTTGCTTTGAAAGATTAAATAGAGCAGACTTTAAATATATTGATGGTATACTTTCTAGTTGGAACAAAGATAATATAAAAACTTTAGAGGATATTGCTGCAAAAGATATAAAAAGAGCAGCAACCTATAACAAAGGTAATAATTACAACAATAATAGCAACTACAATAATAATAATAATAAAAATAGTAATTTCAATAACTTTGAACAAAGAACCTATAACTTCGATGAATTAGAAAGAAAATTGTTAGGATGGGATAAGGATGATTAAAGGATATCAAGAATCTGTAATTAGGATATATGAAAATATTCAGGAGGAAGAAAAAAAGGCTCTGAAAAAAAGAAGATCTGAAATTGAAAAAAGAGATCCTAGAATATTAGATATAGAAAATAAAATAGGTAAGCTTTGTGTGGAGCTTGCAATTAGTTCCATGAAAGATATAGACAACAGAGATGAATATCTAAATACTCTTAAATCCTCTATCACAGATCTTAGAGTAAAAAAGTCAGAAATGTTAGTAACCTTAGGCTATAATATGAATTATTTAAATCTAAATTATAGATGTCCTAAGTGCAAAGATACAGGTTTTATAGGCGCTTCTAAATGCACTTGTTACAAACAAAAATTAATACAGCTTCATTATAAAGATTCACAGCTACAAGAACTTACAAGAACAAACAACTTTAAGTTTTTTAATTTTACTTTGTATCCTACTCATAAAATAGGTAATGAAAAGGATACTCCAAGAAAGAACATAGAAAAGATTTATGATAGGTCTCTAGCATATATAGACAATTTTAAATCTCACTCAGATAACCTTTTGTTTTATGGCAATTCTGGCACTGGTAAGACATTCTTATCTAACTGCATAGCAAGAGAACTTCTTGATAAAGGGTATCTTGTAGTATATAGAACATCTGATGAATTAATAAAAGATCTTAGGGATCTTAAATTTAATACAAATAAGAATTTAGAAGAATTAATATTTAACTGTGATTTGCTTGTAATAGATGACCTAGGTTCGGAATCAATTACAGACTTTACAAGAGCAGAACTCTTTAATCTTTTAAATAAGAGATTACTTACTAAAAGAAAGATGATAATATCAACTAACTTAACCTTAGAACAGCTTCTTCAACAGTACTCAGAAAGGATAACCTCAAGACTTCTTGGAAACTTTGATATAAATAAATTTTACTGTGAAGATATAAGGGTTTCAAAAAACTTAAATAAAATAACATAAAAAAAAGACTTCTAAAACTTAGAAGTCTTTTTTTATGGAGCTGGCAATAGGAATTGAACCTACAACCTGCTGATTACAAGTCAGCTGCTC
>CAYYWN010000515.1:0-1148 GCA_964474485.1 uncultured Clostridium sp.
CCCTGAAGCTTATTATTATTATGGGCTACTACTAAAGAATACAGGAGATTCAAATAAGGCATTAGCTATGTTTAAAAAATCATTAACCTTAAAAGAATCTTTTTTGAGTAATTTAAAAAAGGATTCTATAAAAAAAGAAATAGAGCTTTTAAAATAAAGCTCTATTTTTTTCTAGTTATAAGTCTATGCTGTATTATAATGTCTTTTGTATAGCAAGTTTTGCAATCTTTAAAATGTTTTGTGTATCTTTAGAACTTATTAAAGATTCTTCGTTCATCTTTTCTTCTTTATTTAAAGATATCATAGATGATGTAGCATTTTTAAGTTCTGAATTTTTGCCCGTTGTTAAAATATCTTCTATGTGCATGTATTTATTTTCTTTAATCCTATCTTTTAATATTTCTATATAATCTTCAATTATTGATCTACTAGGTTGCCTTACTAATCTTTTTTCTATAGATGACTTAAGTGCTAATACAACAATATATGCTAACTTTTCATCTAATAATTTTTCATTTTCTTTTGTAGCTTTTATAACATATCTTAATGCTTTATTTATTTGATTCATATAAATCTTAACATCTTCTTTTCCAAGTGTAAATGCTAGTATACTTACAACAGTACTCTCAATCTTATTTTGAAGATCTTCTTCTTTTTTATTGCAAAAAGCTCCATCTGCTAATTGGTTTTTTGCAATTATTCTTAATAAATTTTCTCTATCATATATTATAGCTTTCTTGGCTCTTTCTTTATCTAGACCTTCTTCTATCATTTTTTCTCTTATATCTACTTTATAAAAAAAGCTTGGTGAATCAAGAAAATAGCCTTCAGCTATGTTTTCCATGGCTTCTTCTGATATTTGTATTGGTATAATATTGTTCATTGACATACCAAGAACTGGATCCTCCATTTGCTCTAGCATAACAAAGGAAGTTTCCTTACTTATTATACCATATTCTTTAGATAATTCTATTATAGTTTCTCTCATAGAGTCTTTTAATGGACCTCTTTCTCCACGAATTTTTTCTGTAAGAGATTCTATCCTTTTTCTGCTCCATACCTTTTCTATAAGGTCTGCATTTACATCTAAATCTAGCTTATCTAGGTCAATAGTCTTTGTATATTCCTCTTTTCCTACTTTTCCTTTT
>CAYYWN010000515.1:1158-1577 GCA_964474485.1 uncultured Clostridium sp.
ACCTCCTATTTCGACACTAACCTTTGCGAATATAGAAATAGGTCCTCTATCATACAAGTAATCTATGGTGGTAGGATATGTTCTTTGAACCTTCATTGCACCCCAGTCAATAGATAATACATCCACCTGTGGGTTAGTTATTCTATTAAACTGCCTTAATACCATATCATCAATTCTTTCTCCTGCATATATAAACTCAGGTCTTCCATAACCTATTTCAGCCATTTTGTTTATAAAGTAACTATTGACTACAGTATCTACTCCAAAGGTAAATATTCTATTATCCCCTATATTTTGTTTCACATAATCTATTATTTCATCTTCCTCTTCTACCATATCATCTGTAAATAATAATATTGTACTATTACCATCTACATTTTTCTCTTGAAGAGCATATTTTAAGCTTTCAAAAACGTCTG
>CAYYWN010000516.1:0-1569 GCA_964474485.1 uncultured Clostridium sp.
TATTCCCAACAAATATGGCAGGTATCGTTATGCTTACCTCCGTAGCCATATTAATTAGAGCCTCTCCACCGTCCTTAGTATTAAATATAACCACCCCAGCTGCTCCAGCTTTTTGAGCATTAATTATTTTTTCTGTAAAGTTTAATGATCCTCTTTCTATAAGCGCAACTTTATCTTTTAATTCTTTCCCTACAAAGTCTTCGGGTTTTCCGAGTCCGCAACTTATAAGACTTAATTCTTTGTTTTGTTCAAACTTAAAGGTATGATCACTAGAACCTGTCTTTGAAAACTCTTTTCCATCTCCTGTTAAAAACGATGCAGCATAAGATGTAAGATTTTGATTTTCAAAGTTTGCAACCATTAATGCATCTTTTGCCAGTGCTGGAGACCCAACTGTAGATATATCCTTCATATTTTTATCTCTATATGGTGCTGTAGAGTAACTAGAGTTACCGGCTGAAACAACTACCATTACGCCTTTTTCTGTAGCATTTTTTATAGCCCTTTGCTCTGCATCATCATCATCTTGAAATCCAGATACAGATCCTAAACTCATGTTAATTACATCAGCTCCTAATGTAGCTGAATCTTCTATAGCTGCAACTATATCATCACTAAATGCATATTTACCTGCTGGCCCATTAGAGAAAGCTTTCATAGCAAGTAATTGAGTCTCAGGTGCAACTCCTTGAACTGCTTGTCCAAGTTTTATCGCTTCTTCATCTCCATCTGCACCTACAATTCCCGCCACATGCATACCATGACCGCCCTTTGGTCTTTCATCTATTATATTAGTATCCTTATCTGCGTAATTATATCCAAAAGGAATTTTTTCACTGAAATATGTTTTGGAATCCTTTCCAGCCTTTAATATATTAGTTTTCTTTATTTCTTCTGACCTTTTTTCATCTAACTTTAATTTAGAACTATCTTTTGGATTCTTTAAATCTTTATGCCTATAATCAATTCCTGTATCAATTATTGATACCAACATTCCTTCGCCTTTAATATTATATTTTGTCCATGCATCAAAAGCCTGTGTTAAACCTTTAGCATAATTTATTTGTGGTTCATAGCGATTTGCTTCCTTTACACTTTTTACTCCTTCTAAGTTTTTTAAATCTTCTACTTCTTTACGCTTCACATCCATACTAAACCCATTTATAAGATTTCCATAACTATGTCTAAGTTCTGCACCCTCAAGCTTTTCTGCTTCATCTTTAGTTTTTCTTTGAGACTCTTTTACTTCATTAATAACCTCGGATGGTGCCTCAATACCTTGTGGCATCATCTCAGCTGCTGGCTTTTTATCTAGTTCTACTATAATTCTTATAACTTCCTCGGGGTCTTCTTCATGCAATTCTATCTTCCTTTTATCTTCGGATACAAATTCTTTTAGCTGACTTTGCATACTTGCTATCTTTTCTCTACTTAAAGACATATCTTCTTGAGTTTGTGCTCCTACTTTGCTAGAACTACTAAACACTAGGGATAATGAAAATGCAATAGTTAAAAACTTTGACATACTCTTTCTAAACTCTTTTTTCACTAAATCGTCCCCCTCCTATA
>CAYYWN010000517.1:0-1567 GCA_964474485.1 uncultured Clostridium sp.
TTTGGACACATAGAGATTGTGATCTCTAAAAAGTAAAAAGTTGCATGTCTTTCATAAGATTATTTTCAACCCGTATAACCTCACGCACCTACCCGCCATGAAGAATAAAAGGGCATCATCTCTTTCTAAATCCTTTATTGCATATTCTACCTTAACTGCCATATTCCTTGGTTTTCTATTTCTTATCTGGTATATCCAAGACCCCGCAAGGGCAGGAAGGCTTGACAGGTATATCTTATACAGCATAGATGATATCCTAAGATACTGCCATATAAGGAATTCTTTGGGTGATGTTTTTATATTTTTCAGCATCTACTTAAAATTCCTATATACCCTCATAGCAACCCTATTTTTCCATCTAATCCCCATAGGTATGTCTTCCTTAAGGCTTATGAACTCTATATTCTCAATAGCTACGCTTTTTATACTATACAAGCTAACGAAACTATTGGGTTTCGAAGAAGAGTTTAGCATCCTGTCTATTCTGATAACAGCCATATTCCCTGTCTACTTTTTACTTTCAATCTCAACTTACGCAGAGCCGATATTCGCCTTTTTTCTTATCTCATCACTCTACGCCCTTTATAAAGAGCGATACGGCCTATTCAGTGTTTTAATTTCATTGACCCCATTCTTAAGGCTGGAAGGCCTGCTCTATTTAGAACTTGGCATATTTATACTTCTATTTAAAAGGCCCAGGTTAAAATATTTCCTAATACTTTTAACCCCTACATTATTATGGGGGATATTCAATTTCATATTTTTGAAAAGATACCTTCCTCAAATATTTGGTTATAACATAGTTTATTTGCCGCGGCCTCCTCAAGATGCAATTATATATCTATCCCAGGTAAGTTTTATGTATTACATCGGTTTTTATCCCGTACTGCTGCTTTCCATAATAGGTATAGCCGTAAAGTTTTTTGATAAGAAGTATATTCTTATACTTAGTTATCTGGTTGTGCAATTGGTATTTATTAGTATAATTTATATTATGGATTATCTAATAACAGGCGGTTTGCATAGAGAATTTAGGCATTTTATGCCCGTCATACCCATTTTAGCTATATATCAAGTCATTGCTATAAGATGGAGTTTGAAGAAACTAATAAAGAACAATATAGCTCTGATGGCTTCATTAGCCCTTATTTTCACTTCTCTGTCCGTATTTTCTATCCTACAGCTTAAACAGTTTCAGAAAAGCCCTAAGCTTATAGATGACGCCCTTTCTTACAAGCAGGAAAAAGAACTGCAATCTGTCTCCAGATGGCTTGCATATTATTTAAAAGAAAACGGAATAAATAATGTGTATGGAGAAGCTATAGAATTAATTAATGAACCAATACGTAAATTATGGATGTATCTTCCAAAAGAGATAAAAATGTATTTTTCTTATATGAATTTTCAGGTCTTTGACGTATTAACCTGGAAGGTTCTTCCAAATCACAGGGTAAGCGGTGTCCTGGTCACCATGTTCCCCAAGAGCAGAGAATCTTTTATCCAGCCGTACTATAAATTAATAAAGGCCTTTCCGGGAATACCGCTTTATTTTTATGCTACCGATTAA
>CAYYWN010000518.1:0-1562 GCA_964474485.1 uncultured Clostridium sp.
AATGAAGCATATGGGTAAAAAAATTTGCGTAGCTTGAAAAATAACATATAATACTAGGTGTGGGACAGAAAAAAATAAGATGGGACACTTAGTGACCAAAGGGGTGCTTTTTTGGAAGAAATTCTAAAGTTACAACAAAAGATAGTTCCTGAATTAATTGAGCTTTTAGAAAAGCGATATAATATTTTAAGAACTATATATTACAATCAGCCTATTGGGAGAAGAATACTTGCCAATCACTTGGAATTAGGAGAGAGAATAGTAAGAACAGAAATAAACTTTCTAAAGTCTCAAAATCTTATAGATATAAATACCCCAGGGATGACAGTTACAAAAGAAGGGGAAGAAATAATAGATAAACTTAAAAGTTTTATACATGAAATAAAAGGTTTATCTGAAATTGAAATTAAAATAAAAAAAGCTCTAGGACTTAAAGATGTGATTATTGTACCAGGAGATATGGATGAAGATAAGACAGTAATTAAGGAAATTGGTAGAGCAGGCGCTAATTTTTTAAAGTCTACTCTAAAATCAGGATATACCATAGCTTTAACAGGAGGAAGTACAATAAAAGAAGTGGTAGATAACTTAGCTAGGATAAATAACATAGAAGATGTATTGGTTGTTCCAGCTAGAGGTGGTATGGGTATAAACGTAGAAACCCAAGCAAATACGCTAGCGGCTAATTTATCTAAAAAAGTAAATGGACATTATAAAATGCTTCATGTGCCAGATAACATAAGTGATAAAATACTAGAAAGTATATTAAACGAGAAAGATGTAAAAAATGTTTTAGATAGTATAAAGTCCTCAGATATTTTAATATACGGAATTGGAAAAGCAGAAGAAATGGCAGTAAAAAGAGGCATGGACATGAGTAAGGTAAAAGCTATAGTGGATAAAGGTGCAGAAGGAGAAGCCTTTGGATGCTACTTTGATAAAAATGGTAAGCTTGTATGCTCCACATCGGCTGTTGGGGTAACATTGAATGACATAAAAAGAATACCTATTGTTATAGCTGTAGCTGGAGGTGCTAGTAAAGCAGATGCTATTATTTCCACTGAATTTGGAAATGCTAATAGTACTCTTATTACTGACGAAGGTGCCGCTAGGAGGCTTATAACAATAATAAAAGAGCTATAAACTTATTTGTACACTTCAGTGATAATCTTAAAGATAAATTTAAGATTAAAGGTCTAAAGGTTGATTAAAGTGTTTAACTAAAATAAACCGAAAAGTTTAATTAAAGTGTATAAGTATTTATAATAAATAATCTAAGTGAAAATTAGGAGGAGATTACAAATGGTTAAAGTTGGAATAAATGGCTTTGGAAGAATAGGAAGAAATGTTTTTAAGGCGTTGGTAGCAAATTATGGTAGTCAATTAGAAGTAGTTGCAATAAACGATTTAACTGATGCTAAAACATTAGCTCATCTTTTGAAATATGATTCATTATTTGGTAGATATGATAAATCCGTAGAGGCAAAAGAAAACTCAATAGTAGTAGATGGTAAAGAAATAAAGATATTTGCTGAAAGAGAACCTAAGAACATAGGTTGGGC
>CAYYWN010000519.1:0-1555 GCA_964474485.1 uncultured Clostridium sp.
CTCTGAGTAATCAGTAAATGCAAGCTTTCCTGGAATATTTTCTACAGAATCATTATATAAAGAATTTAATTTATCTCTATCAACATATCCACCTTCTATAATTAAGCCATTTAAGAAATCTCTAGTATTGTCTTGTTTTTTAACCCTTAAAAGAGTCTTTATGTTAGTTAAGTCAATGAGATATCTTAAATACCTATCTAGAAATTTATCTTCTATTTGCTTATTTAAAGAAAGCTGATGAATAAATAAATATTTATCTAAAATAATATCTATCTTTTGTGGATCTTTTGAAGTATTAAAATCTTCTAAAGCCTCTTCAATTGCTTTTCTCATTATAGGATTTAAATCTCTATAATATTCATTATCTAATGCATATATAAGCTTATTAATATCTACAGTACCTATAGGTATAATCATATTAGAAAAATCTTTTTCTAATAGTTTGCCTTTAATTAAAACTTTAATATTATGATAATCGTATCTTATGCTCATTATGTCCACAATACTATTTACTGGTGTCATTTCATATAGCATTTTATAAACTCTTTTAAGTTCAGCACTTAATATAACTTCATAATCCTCAGCTCTTTTTATATTAGACATTAGGGTAGAATACTCTGATTCTTGAAGAACCTTTAAAGCTTCTTCTTTAGAACTTGAGTCTATCATTCTATCAATTTTTGATTTATCTAAAAGTTTTGTTTCTAGAACCCTAAGTCTGGGTATTACCTGGGTAAAAAGCATTGAATCCATTTATTACCCTCCTTAGTTAAACAACACCTTTGCTATTTCATATTCTAATTCATCTTTCATAGAACTTATTAATGCTTCAAAAGTATTGTTGATTTCTATACCATTTTTCTCTAAAATGAAGCCACCTTCAAAATCTCTTTGCTCAGAAATTATCTTTATATTGCCTTTTTTGCCTTTAGCTATTAATGACTTATTGATTCCTTCTATAACTTCACTTGAAAATAAACTTTTATCTTTAGAATTAATTATAAGATTTTCATCACCTGTTATATCTAAAGAAATAATTCTATTTTTAATATAATTTATATATTGTGTGGAATCCATACTTCCTAATTGCTTTAAAGCCTCATCTAAAACCTTGGAAATCATAGTTTGCTTTGCTTCTAGCTTTTCATTTCTAACTTGAAGTTCAGCATTAGAAATTATCCTACTTTTTCGTGTGATACTTTCTAATTTTGCTTTTTCAACTATAGATTTTTCAAGAATTTTAGCTTCTTGTACTTTTCCATTTATTATATTTTCTTTTTCCTTCTGAGCTAATTTAAGGATTTCGTCTTTTTTTGTATTAGCCTCATCTAATATCTTGTTTACTAGATTGTTAATATTAGACATACCTTATCACTCCAAACTATTTTACAAATAAAACCATGAATAATGATGCAACGAATCCTAAAACTGCATAAGTTTCAACCATAACAGCATAGATAACACCCTTCATTACGTCATTAGGTCTTTTAGCTAATATCTGAACTCCTGAAGCAGCAACCTTACCTTGAGCAATAGCTGATTTCCATCCTGCAAG
>CAYYWN010000520.1:0-1553 GCA_964474485.1 uncultured Clostridium sp.
TTTTATTCCTTCTAAAACATAACTAAGTAAACAATTTTTTAATTCTTTAAATTCATACCCAGGTGAATAACTTGGAATAACACTTCCTAGCTTTGTACTAGGTCTATCATTCATAAAATCCCCTAATAATTGTATTGGTGCTTTATAATCTCCACCCCCTAATTTAAATGCTAAACTTTCGTAATGTCTTTGAAATTCCATTCCTCTTAAAGGTGAATCCCCTTCAAAGTCATCTGTAGAAATTGTTACAACTAATGCTGAATTAGCATTAGCTAAGTTTCTAGCATGATAACTCATTCCATTAGATACAAGTCTTCCTTCTTCTGATGCAGATGCAACAACAGTTCCCCCTGGACACATACAGAATGAATATACTCCCCTTTTTAATTTGTCACTTTGATACGTTAATCTATATTCTGCTGAACCTAACCTTGGATGATTATGATATTCTCCATATTGACTAATATTTATTAGTTCTTGAGGATGTTCTATTCTAACTCCTATTGCAAAAGGCTTAGCTTCCATAGAAACCCCTCTTTTATATAGCATTTCATATGTATCTCTTGGGCTATGTCCAATTGCTAAAACTAAAGCTTCACAATCTAGTTCGCTTTCATTGACAGTTATACTTTTTAATTTATTATTTTCATATTTTATATCTTCTAATTTAGAATTAAAATGAATTTCTCCACCAAGTTCCTTAATTTGTTCTCTTATGTTTTTTACAACACCTTTTAAAATATCTGTTCCAACATGTGGCTTTCCTAAATATTTAATTTCTTCTGGAGCTCCTGCACTTACAAGTTCATCTAATATATAAGCACATTTAGGATCTTTTATTCTTGTTGTTAATTTTCCATCAGAAAACGCTCCTGCTCCCCCTTCACCAAATTGAACATTTGATTCAATATTTAACTTTCCAGTTTCCCAAAAGCTTTTAACAGCATTTGTTCTACTGTCCATATCTTCCCCTCTTTCAAATACAATTGGCTTATATCCATTCTTAGCTAAAGTTAATGCTGCAAACATTCCAGCTGGACCGAATCCAACTACAACAGGTCTATGACTTAACTTAACATTTCCTTTTTCAATTTGTAAGCAATTATCATCTTCTTGAAGTCTTACATTATTATCTTTTATTTTAGATACTATTTTCTTTTCATTATCGCACTTTATATCCACACAATAATTAAACTTTATTTCATTCTTCTTTCTTGCATCTAAGCTTTCCTTTATTATTATTAATTTCTTTATATCTTTATCAGATATCTTTAGTTTTTTACATATTTTTTTTGTTAATACTTCTTTATTATCATCTATACTTAAAGTTAAATTATTTATTCTTATACTCATATGTATTCTCCTATTTTGTTTTTAATAATTTATGTTTTATTATAAGTTTAACCGATTATAACATAAAAAATAGCCACAATTAAATAAGTTGTGGCTATTTTAATTATTTATTTTTTAAAACTATCTGAACCTCATCTACTGACAATATATTAAAATCCGTCCTATTATTAATACTGATAACAGAAGGCTTATAGGTGTAC
>CAYYWN010000521.1:0-1553 GCA_964474485.1 uncultured Clostridium sp.
TAACAAATATCTGAATGACCTCCTGCCGGATACGATATAAATGACGTTCTGCCACGGCCATCTCTTCCGCAATAGTTTTAAAAGGTGTTCTTTTAAAATATCTTCGCTCTACAAATGTTTTCTGCATTGGACTTAAAACTGCAAGAGTCTCCTCGATCAACTTAACATATATCACATAATCATGGAATAAAATTCCTATTTTATCCTCAATAAGGCTATCATCATATGAGTATTGACGATATTTATAGCCAATCTTCCATATCGGATAAGAATACAACTTTCTTTCTACTGACTTTGCAAATTGATTCGTATAAACTGGCCTACTACTGGATGTGTTCCTGTTTACTCCAATCTCATATTGAACCACTGTCCCGACATTAGCCATATCATTGCCCCCCTAATTATTTTTTCTTTTTACATAACATTTCCCTCATATCGTCCTCCAAAAATTATATTTCCACCCATAGGTATGTACATATTTTTTTACATTTCTCCATTGTCCAGTACCAACTATATCCCCCCCCCTATACTACTTCTACAATTTTAAATTTAATATTTTTAACTTTTTCTTTTATCTTCTATATACTGCTTTAAATACTCTTTGTAACTTACTTAAAACTGACATAAATTTGAATATAATGCAATTTTCTCCTTTATATATAAATTATAGATAAATATTCAAATGGAAAAAGCAAACAATTTTATACATTTCTACTTTGCAATAATTGTGCACTTTCATATTTACATTTATAGATGATACTTTAAACACTCTATAGCATCGTAGAAATAATCATTGTACAAAGACCCAGCATCTTCTCTAAACTTCTAAACTATACGGACATTGAAAAAAAAGACCTCCTAATTGTAGGATATAAGTATCTATGATAAGAACTTTTATCATGTCTGATAAAAAAATAGCCAATTGTTATCCGCTCATAGGAAAACAATTGGCTTGCATTAACCACATATTAGAAATATCCTTGAGAAATTTGCCGGATGATCTATACAACCAATATCATTGAAGGATACCATCGTCAATTGCATAAGGTAACAAAAACTAAGACAGCCTATCCTTTGATGAGGCTCGTCAACCCATTGACAAGTATGTCTATTTCTACTATATTGAACGCCTTCATCTAAAAAATAAAGCTGACACTGTATGAAAATCGTTGCTGACGTCATAGACAGACTATTGTAGATTGAAAAATACGAATAAGGTATGTTCTTCCACATTGGATAGAAGAACATACCTTACTCGCAGACTCAAACCGATGTCCTTCTTAAGCATCCAAGGTGAACATTAGAGACTTGGAATTAATCACCTCTATATGCTGAGTGACACCGCTATAGGTATTACCACAGTAGCAAAACAAATTGTTCGCAATTTGTTGACGCCCGCCAGGGGCGTTACGAACATATTGAGCTTGCTCGTTTATTAAGAATATAAGTCTTTTAGCTACTATGATTTATTAAAGTATTGACGCGCCCTTTAAAAGATAGCCATTCTTTATAGCTTTCAGCATTATTAGGTATAAGTTTCATTCTGTTAAAGC
>CAYYWN010000522.1:0-1542 GCA_964474485.1 uncultured Clostridium sp.
TAATAAGAGTAAATGCAAAAGACAGGTTTCTTTCAAAACTTAAATCTGTTTCAGAACCTGAAAAGAAAAGAAAAATAATCGGCGAAGAATTCATTAGAATATTTGAAGAAGAAGCAAATAAACTAGGCGAAATAGACTTTTTAGTTCAAGGTACTATATATCCAGACGTAGTAGAAAGCGGTACTGATACCTCTGCTGTGATAAAGAGTCATCACAATGTAGGAGGACTTCCAGAGGATATGAACTTTAAACTTATAGAACCTCTAAGAGAGTTATTTAAAGATGAAGTTAGAGCTGTAGGTGAGGAAATTGGAATACCCCATAAACTTGTTTGGAGACAGCCTTTCCCAGGGCCAGGACTTGCTATAAGAGTGTTAGGTGAAGTTACAGAAGAAAAATTAAGTATAGTTAGAGAAGCGGATTCTATAATGAGAGAAGAAATTGCAAAGGCTGGACTTGAAGAGAGCATATGGCAATACTTTGCATGCCTTCCTAATATACAGTCAGTAGGAGTTATGGGTGATGAGAGAACTTATTGCCATACTATAGCTTTAAGAGCTGTAAACTCTTCTGATGGTATGACTTCGGATTGGAGTAGAATTCCTTACGAAGTATTAGATAAAATCTCTAGAAGAATAGTTAATGAGGTTAAAGATGTTAATAGAATAGTCTATGATATAACATCAAAGCCGCCTTCAACTATTGAATGGGAGTAATTCCTTATTTCATCAAGCTTTTAGCGTAGATGAAATGCATGTACTGCCTCTGCAGGAGTTGGATAGGCTTCTAAGGACTGTAAGGGCTAAAAAGCCAGAAACTTATTGATTAAAATAATTTAATAATTATAAGTAAATATTAAATTATTATATTAGCATAAATCAATATATTAAAAGAAAAGTATTAATATATTGTAAATATAAGAATTAAAAGTGAATAACAAATAAAGTTATTAAATTTAATTAAAATAAAAGGAGATCTTATTATAAAATAAGATCTTCTTTTTTTTTATGAAAAAGAGAAAAAAGATTCAGTATATAAGATTATAGATATGTAAATTTAATTAAATAACAATATCTAGGATTTTAACTACTTAAAATATTGCAAAAAATGAATTTTAAAATTCATAATTCTATTAAAATGTATAATAAAAATAATAATGAAATACACTTTACATCATATTAATATTATGATATAAATACTTTTAACATAAAGTTAATATAAAAATAAAAGTCGATTTATGAAATTTTAAATAAAGATATGTTATATTAAGTGAATTGTTTTTAATAATATTATGTAAATAATAAAATTGACAGAGAATTTCTTATATGATAATATATATTTATCTAATTAAATGTTAACAGTTTAAGAATTATTCATAATTTTAGATAAAGGATATCCTTTACATTAATCAATTCAGTATTTCATCAAATTAACATAATATTAACAAAATAAATAAAAATAATTATAAGTTAGTAACAAACTTATTTATCACTCTTTATTCTAATTTCATTTATCAGAATTTTTCATATGTTTTTATTATTA
>CAYYWN010000523.1:0-1536 GCA_964474485.1 uncultured Clostridium sp.
ATTTAAGTTATAGTGGAAAAATTAATATAATTTTAAAGTGTACGCTATAAAGTAGAATTTTTAAAAAATTCTACTTTATAGGGTACTTTTATTTATGGTTAATGTATATTTAAACAATTCAGAAAAATAAATATAATCTGTACTGATATGAAATAAAAGTATTGAAAAGTATATCCAAAATTGTTAACATAGTGTTAAAAGTAAAATATAACAGAAGGAGATTACGCTATTATGATGAAAAACATTAAAATTAAGAGCAAAATTACAATAGGTCTTATAACTGTTATGCTAATTATGTCATTTGTTATTATTATCGCTTATTATGGAAATATTAAAATCAATAAACAAATAAGTGAAAATATCTATACCTATGAAGTGATAAGAGAAGCAGATTTGCTTACTACAAGTATTGTAGATATGGAAACGGGTATTAGAGGCTATGGTATAACTGGTGATAAAGAATACTTAGATCCATTTAATAATGGAAAATTAGAAGTAAAGGCACATTTGGATAGGTTAATAGAATTAACTGCAGGAGACCAGCAGCAACAAACAAGACTTGCAAGTCTCAATATTTCTATAAACAGCTGGATTGTAAGAGAAGGTGAAGCCTTAATGGGAATAAGAAATAAGGTTAATTCAAATGAGCTCCCTCCAGATAGAGTTTCATATTTTATGAGCACAAAAAAAGGTAAAAAAAGTATGGATGACATAAGGAGTATTTCAAATGAGTTGGTTAAAGTAGAAAAAGATAAACTCCATGTTAAAATGAATGAAATGAATAATTTGCAAGTAAAGGCTAAGGCTGTAATGATTGCAGCTACACTTATAGCAGTTATAATAGGATTTATTGCTATATCCATAGTAGTTAGATCTGTAACAAGACCTATTAATCTCCTTCAAAAAGAATTAAATGGACTAGCTAGTAGTGGTGGGGATCTTACTAAAACCATAATCACAAGCTCCAAAGATGAAATAGGTGGACTTGCATCTAGTTTAAATAGTTTCCTACAAGAAATTAGGACGATAATCTTACAGGTTAATGAAAATGCATTAGGTATGAAAAGCAACGTGGAAGATATAACAGAATCAATAATGATATTAAATGATGAAATACTAGAAGTAAGTGCTAGCACGGAAGAATTATCAGCTAGTATGGAAGAAACAGCTGCAGCCACAGAAGAAATGAATTCATCAGCAGATGAAATAGCTAAGATAATAGAAGATTCATCTAAAAAGACTGAAATAGGAGTTAAACAATCAGATGAAATAAGAGAAAGAGCAGAAAATATAAGAAATCATGCAGAAATTTCATCTAAGGAATCCTATGAAATATACGAAAAGAGCAAAGAAACATTAGAAAATGCTATGGAAAAGTCTAAAGTTGTAGAACAAATAAATATTTTTTCAGAAACTATACTAGAAATATCATCAAAAACTAATCTTCTAGCTTTAAATGCAGCTATAGAAGCTGCTAGAGCGGGTGAAGCTGGAAGAGGATTTTCAGTTGTTGCTGAAGAAATTAGAAACCTTGCA
>CAYYWN010000524.1:0-1526 GCA_964474485.1 uncultured Clostridium sp.
TTGGGAACAACTTTCTATGAAAAAGAATTTAATATATATGATAAATCTGATAATTTTTCTAAATCTTTAAAAACAATGGAAAAACAATTAACTAAAAGTTTTACAGAGATTAGATTAAAAGACTTAGAATCAATTATAGAAGTAAGTAAAGATAAACCTGATCTTGTTGATGCTACACTAGAAAAGGCTATAGCTAGAACAGTTGTTTTTATTAATTTATTTATTGCAGAAGGTGATTTACCTGAGGCTTCGAAGGTCCGGTCCCGTAAAGCGGTACCCGGGGTTTCTTTAATTAAAAAAACTAAATCTCTTAAAAAAGTATCTTTCAAACCACTTAAAATTATTGCAGAGGAGGATTTACCTGTGCCCCCTGTCTCTTTAAAAATTCCTAAAGTTAAAAGAGGTAAAAAAGTAGTAGCCATTGAGGAAGATAACAATATCTTAAAGGGAATTGCTAATTTAGCTATGGATTTAAATCCTCTAAAGGAAGAATTACCCATCTTAAGTATTAAAAAGGTTTCTAGGGGAGTCTCTAAAGTAACAAGTAAGAAATCAATTCCAAAAATAAAAAAATCTTCACTGTTAGGTAAGCCCGGAGGAGATGTTGCAAAAATAAGTAATTTAAGTTTAGGTCTTATCACAGGGATGACCAACTCTTTTTCTGGATTAAGTTTACTTGATTTCTATAAAGATTTACCGACAATAGATAATTTGTTTAAATATATACCTAACTTCTCTAGCAATATAATGGGATTCCTTTTAGTAGTGTTTTATAATATGATTTATGTAATAATTTTATTTATAACAGTATTTATTATAGGATTAATAATTAATATGCAAGAAATACCATACTTACTAGGTTATTTAGAAAATATGGGAATAACAATAGACTGGTCAATTTTTGATAATATGATAAACATTCTTAAAAATATAAAAACTGACACACCCATTCCTGAGATATTACCACAAATTATTAAAGAGGCTGAATCTTTAGTAGGAACTACTATACCAGAAGTAGTTAAAGAGGTTATATCAAACACAATTATTGGTATTAGTGAAAATGCTTCATCTGATATTACACCTTCGCCTGAGGAAGAGGTTAATGAGAGTAACGAGGAACCCTTATCGCGGGAAGAGGATAAGGATGACAATGAGAATAAAAATGGAGTTTATATGAATATTTTTTATACACTAATTTATGGGACAGTAGGGTTTATAGCACTAGATTTACTTAGTAGAATTCCCACAGATCCTGAATTAATGTCTCATTGTGGTGATTTTATGGGTGGATTACTAAGTATTGGAATTTATTCAATTACCTCAATATTACAAATGCTATTTGGTGACTCCGATAAGGATAATTCCACGGGTTCTTCCTCAAATTCAGCTGAGTCATTGAATAAAGGAAAATCGGAGAATAATCAACTTACAATAGAGTATAACAAAGATCCTCAGCCTTCAATCCTTGATAAAGCCAAAACTTTATTTATTAAAGATAAACCCGAATCAAATAATAAGAGTTTCCC
>CAYYWN010000525.1:0-1515 GCA_964474485.1 uncultured Clostridium sp.
CATAAGCCTTTTTACCTATTGTTAAGTTAAAAACCATACTACTTAAAGATGCAGCTAAAGTAGCTGATAAAGCTGCTGCGCTACCTCCCCCTGGCGCTGGTGATTTTGATGCTAGCTCTTTTGCAAAATTGTCTACTGTTAATTCCTTTAACATTTAAATTCCCCCTATCTTTATTATAATTTATTCTAAAAATATCATCTATATAATATAGAATATATATTACCTTATATTTCTTTTAAGTTATATATTTATTTTAACTTTTCTTTCTACAGCTTCAATGATGCTTCTATTTTTTAATATATTAGTACATTTATCTAATTCTTTATACATAACCTTATCTTCTTCAATAAAGTCTATACTTTCCCTAACTACATTATATGCTTCTTGTGTGCCCTCTCCTAACAAGAATCCTACTCTAAAATCCAGTGCTTGACAAGCAGCCATAATTTCTGTTGCTAGTACCCTTCTAACATTTTCTAATATATCTCTACTTTTTCTTGCAGCTATAGTTCCCATACTTACGTGGTCTTCTTGATTTGCAGAAGATGGTATTGAATCCACTGAAGCTGGATGCGCCAATATTTTATTTTCTGACACTAAAGACGCTGCAGAATATTGAGTTATCATAAATCCTGAATTTAGACCTCCATTCTTAACTAAAAATGCAGGTAGATCATTTAGTTGATAGTTAATTAGTCTTTCTAGTCTTCTTTCAGATATATTTGCAAGTTCTGCTAAGGCTATTCCCATAAAATCAAAAGCTAAAGCCATAGGTTGACCATGAAAATTTCCACCTGAAATAACATCTCCCTCCTTTGTTACGATAGGATTGTCAGTAACTGAATTTATTTCAATAAGAACTTTTTCTTTTATATAATTTATAGCATCTTTAGTTGCACCGTGAACCTGTGGAACACATCTTAATGTATAAGCATCTTGAACTCTAAGCTCACCTTGTGATGTTATATATGTGCTTCCCTTAACCAACCTTAAAACGTTATCTGCAGTACTTATTTGTCCGTTATAAGGTCTAATATTATGTATCCTTAGGTCATAAGCATCTTTTATTCCCCTTAATGCTTCTAAAGATAGTGAGGCTGCTATATCTGATATTTTACATATGTCTATAGCATCATATAATGTTATTGCACCAATAGCAGTCATAACTTGAGTACCATTTATTAAAGCTAATCCTTCTTTATAAGTCAAATCTATCGTAGGAATATCCGCCCTTTCCATAGCCTCTTTTCCTGAAATAATTTCCCCGTCAAATTCTGCCTCCCCTTCACCTAGCATAGGAAGTACCATATGCGATAAAGGTGCCAAGTCGCCTGATGCTCCAAGTGAACCTTTTTCTGGTATGCAAGGGTGAACTCTTTTATTTAGCATATTAACTAAAGTATCTAAAGTCTCTTCACTTATACCTGAGTATCCTTTACATAAGGCATTAATTCTAAGTAACATAACAGCTCTTACTATTTCTTGTGACAAAAGGTTCCCTGTACCACAAGCAT
>CAYYWN010000526.1:0-1514 GCA_964474485.1 uncultured Clostridium sp.
TAATTTCTTTAATATATTTTTATTCTTTACTCCGACAGTCTTTAGATAATTAATTAATTTATCAGAACTTGATTTAGGACCTGCGTCTATTAACATATTTTTGTCTTTATACTGAACTAATATAGAATCCCCTTGTCCTACATCTATATAGTGTACTTTAAGGTTATCAGTATTAGGATTATTTCCAACACTTACAGTATTAGTACTAGCACAGGATGTAAAAACTAACATAAAGACTAAAAAGATAGGAAATAAAAATTTAAAATGTCTTGGTTTCAAATGTATCACTCCTTGTATAGTAAGTTTAGTAGTTATTTTAATAACTTATTACAATAGTTTATCATTTTTATTACTACTATAAAAGTGTTTATCTTGAATTTTAATTTATAAGTGAGTATAATTACTTTGACTAACTTATAAAAGGATGTGATGGGATGAAATCTTTTTTTGTGGCACTATATTACGGATTATACATGATTTTTATAGGCTTTAAGAGAATAAAATTTCATTTTGTAAGGGTATTTAAAGGTAAAGATGCAGCATTTCAATATACTAAAAAGGTTGTAAGTCACTGGTCTACAAATACTATAAAAATAGTTGGTATGAAGATAGAAGTAATAGGAAGGGAGAATATTCCAAAGGAAGCTTGCTTATTTGTGGCCAATCATCAAAGTTATTTTGATATTCCTGCACTTATTTATGCTATTGATAAACCTATAGGCTTTGTTGCTAAAAAGGAATTAGAAAAGATACCAGTATATAAGGAATGGATGCTAGATATAAAGAGCCTTTTTATAGATAGAGGTAATGCAAGAGAAGCTATAAAAACTATAAATGAAGGAGTTCAGTACTTAAAGGAAGGCTATTCTATGGCAATATTTCCTGAGGGTACTAGAAGCAGGTCAAAACATATGGGTGAATTTAAAAAAGGAAGCTTAAAACTTGCTACAAAGTCTAAGGTTCCTATAATTCCTATATCTATTGATGGAACTTATAAGGCCTTTGAAGAGAGGGGATCACTTAGAAGGGCCTCTGTTACGATTATAATAGACAAACCTATATATACAAAAGATTTAACTAGGGAAGAGGAGAATACACTATCTGATGATTTAAGGAATCTGATCTGTAAGAATTTAGATATATATAATTCCATAGAAACATTCTAAAAAACTCCATAAGAATCCTAGAAGTAAAGTTTCGCAAAATATTGATACTTGTGAAAATAAGCATTATAATGATAACGTAGAATATACTTATAGGAGGAAAATTAATGGATATTAAGAAATTAGAATGTTTGATAACTGAGGAAAGAAACATAAACACAATGAATATAGATACACTTGGCACATAAGATATGGTAAAAAAGATAAATGAAGAAGATAAAAAAGAAGCTGAACCTGTGTCAAAGGAAAAAGAACAAATAGCCAAAGCTATTGATATAATAACTGAGGGCACAAACAACGGGGTACAGCCTATATAAGAGGACGCTGGAACAATAACAAGACATGGGTATT
>CAYYWN010000527.1:0-1502 GCA_964474485.1 uncultured Clostridium sp.
AGGACAGCACTAATCATATACATAACCAAAACCACCTGCTTTTGTGTAAGTCCTAAATCTAAAAGCCTGTGATGAAGATGCCCCTTATCTGCCTGCATTATAGGCTTTCCATTTATTTTTCTTCTAACCATAGCAAACAAAGTATCATATATAGGTAACCCTAAAGCCAAAATAGGTACCACAATAGCAAAAGTTGCAGCAGATTTTATAGCTCCTTGCAATGAAATTACAGATAACAAAAAACCCAAAAGCTGAGATCCTGTGTCTCCCATGAAAATAGATGCCGGATTAAAATTATAAGGTAAAAATCCTGCTATAGCCCCTATAAGTACCGAAGTTAAAAGAGCTGTAGATATTCTTGAAGACATAATGGCTATAATCATTATGGTAATCGATGATATAAGCGCTACTCCAGCAGCTAAACCATCTAATCCATCAATTAAATTTAATGCATTTGTTATTCCAATTATCCATAAAACAGTAAATGGAATAGAAAACCTTCCTATATTAAAGAAAGCCTCTTCTCCAGCAAATGGATTCGTTATATTTTTAATATAAACCCCATAATAAATAACACATAAAGACGCAACTAACTGAAATAATAACTTTTGCCAAGGCTTTAATTCTATTATATCATCAAGCACGCCACCTACTATTATTATAGTAGCTCCTATAATTATTCCTTTTTCCCATGGTTCTAAAGGTCCAACTTTAACTATAATACCTATTATAAATGCTATGTATATAGAAAGACCTCCTAAAAGGGGTATGGGCTTTTTATGAATTTTCCTTTCATCTTTAGGTACGTCTATAGCATTTATCTTAACCGCCAGTTTTTTTATAAATGGTGTTGAGATTATTGATATTATCATGGCAATAAAAATTAATTTTATGTATTCAATCATATTTTTTCTTCCTAACTATATATTTTAGTATCCGAAATTATTAGTAAGGGAATCATCTTCCTCTACCCATTCATTTGTATATATGACTTTATAAGTATCCTTTGTAATTCTTATAATTATCTTTTCAATCCCAGAATTTATTATGAGTCTTTTACACATAGCACAGGAATTCGCAGATTCTACTAACTGTTTATTCTTGCAATCCTTTCCCACTAAATATAAAGTAGAGTCTATCATATCCTTTCTAGAAGCGCTTATAATAGCATTAGCTTCGCTATGGATACTTCTACAAAGTTCATAGTGAGTCCCTCTTTTTATATTTAGTTCTTCTCTTTTGCAGATACCAATATCTATACAGTTTTTTCTTCCCCTAGGAGCGCCTGTATATCCTGTTGATATAATTTCATCATGTTTCACAATTATAGATCCATAATTTCGTCTAAGGCAAGTGCCTCTTTCTAATACAGTCTCCGCTATATCCAAGTAATCATTATGTTTATCTCTTCTTTCCATTAAGATCTCCTTATCAGTAAAATGTTCCAAAACATTATTTAAATTATACATTAAATTCTATTCAAAGTAAACTAAGCTTCATAT
>CAYYWN010000528.1:0-1501 GCA_964474485.1 uncultured Clostridium sp.
ATTTTTAAAATCAGAAACTGTACATACTTCTAAAAACCCCTTTTCTAGATTGTTCACTATTTTACTTAATAAGGATTTAAAAACCGTAACTTGATTTTTAACATCTTTTTTAAACAATATATTCTTTATTTCCTTTAAAGCGATGTAGACTCCAAAGGGTTGAAATTCTAAAAAATCCTGAATATATTTTTCTATTTTCTTGCCTTCTATTTGTCCTAGGAATTTCTCTTCAATCCATTCCTTATTATCATATACCCTTATCTCATAGAAGAAGCTATCAGGACCTCTACTTTCTCTTAATAATTCTTTATCAATTTTATAATTATTGTTGGAATATAAGTTGTCAAGCATCTCCTTTAATATTTTATAGACTTCCTTGTAATCTAAAAGTAATAATCTTAGCTTACCTAAAATTTCATTTGCTGTCCTTTTCTTTTTAAGTTCATATGCATTTGTTGCAAATTCCTCAAAATACTTGTGTAGTTTTTTTCTATCTTTTATAAATTGTGAAACATATGAAATTAGTATATTAGGAGATAAATCAGATAGTTCTTCAAGATTGATTATCTTTTCTATGCGATCATTATTCTTGTCTATTTCATCTTCAATAGTTGACAATATTTCAGCAAAGAAACTTTGTTGGTATATGATTGACTTTATATCTATATTTATGAAATTATCAAAATATCTCTCAAGATCAGCTACCATTCCTCTATATAGGATATCTTCATTTATAGAAAGTACCTGAATGTATTTATCTCTATTTTGGTCTAGATCATCTAAATAGCTTTTTACCTCTGGATATATATCCTTATATTTATCTTTAAACCTTTGTGCTATATCATCAGGAGTAAGGTATGTTCCAATATTTTTCTGTGTTCTGCCCAAACTACTTTGAAGTGTTGACAGTCCCATATTATTTATAGCAGTTTTTACATCTTTTATATAATCCATGTTTTGTTCAGTTATTATTGTACGTAATATATAAGTACCAAACTTTCTTGCACAATATTCTTTAGCTTCCTCGGATGGAAAATAAATCCTAGATGCTATCATACTGCCATATCTGATTGATTTATGGCCAGCCGCAATCAATGTATCATCTTTTACGTTAACTCCTCTAACAAAGAAATTAGTTTTTAATTCATTCATCTCGCTTGCTGTATCTGATAAAAGTACATTAAAGTATAATGCATCAGCTGCTACGTCATAGTAATTTTCATCAGAGGTTTCTTCATCACCAATAATATTTGCAGCCGACATAGCATAGCAGAAATCAAACGGTCTACCCTGCCATTGAATAGTTTTTATATCTACATTACCGGTATATAAGCCCTTTAGTCCTTCACTTTCATTAAAACGACTATAAATTTGCTTTGTATATTGGCCATTCATACAGGATTCAAGCTCTTTTAAGGCTGCATAACCATTGCCATTAATACTATTCCAATCATCTTTTTTAATTCCTTTAGCATGGCCAGTAAATATAGATGGTAGAAAA